>CALICC010000333.1 GCA_938049325.1 uncultured Ilumatobacter sp.
CGCGTACATGCGCGAGCACATCATCCCGTGTGGCATCGGCGACAAGCCGGTCACGTCGTTGGCCGAGGAAGGCATCGACGTCACGATGCAACACGTCGTCGACGTGGTGGCGCGACTGGCCGGCGAACGCTGGGCCGCCGGCGAGGTCGAACGCCAAGATGTCGCATGGGCGCACCCGAGTGACGGCCGTGACCTGTCCGCCTTCTCACGTGGCGAAGGTCCGGGTGAACAAGTCAAGCTGGTCTCGTCGCGTGCGGCGGCGCGGCTGGAGTCGGCCGGCGTGACCGACGGCCTGTCGATTGAAACTCGCAAGCCTGACTGGCTGCGACCCAAGGTCGACCTCGGGCCGGAGGTGCTCGACCTGAAGAAGACGATTCGGTCACTCGACCTCGTGACGGTCTGCGAAGACGCTGGGTGTCCCAACCTCTCCGATTGCTGGTCGGACGGTACGGCAACGTTCATGGTGTTGGGTGAGCGCTGCACGCGTGCGTGCGGATTCTGCCTCGTCGACACGCGCAAGCCGCTGGCGCCCGCCGACGACGAGCCGTCACGAGTGGCCGAGGCCATCGATCGCATGCAACTGGATCACGCTGTGCTCACGATGGTTGCTCGAGACGATCTCGCCGACGGGGGCATGGCGCACGTCGCGGCGTGCGTCGAAGCGATTCGCGAACGTCGACCGCAGGCCCGCGTCGAGACGTTGATCTCCGATGCGAAGGGCGACGACACGTCGTTGGCACTGCTCTTCGCCGTTCGCCCCGACGTGCTCAACCACAACATCGAAACGGTGCCCCGCCTACAGCGCGCCGTGCGTCCCTCCGCGGGATACGCCCGCTCGCTCAGCGTGCTTGCCCGTGCGAAGGCCGACGGGCTCGTCACCAAGACCGGCTTCATGGCCGGGCTCGGTGAGACCGACGACGAGATCATCGGTGTGCTCGGTGACCTCGCGGACCTGGGCGTCGACATCGTCACCATCGGTCAGTACCTTCGTCCGACCTCTCACCACTTGCCGATCGCTCGGTACGCCGAGCCGGCGGAGTTCGTTCGGTGGAAAGAAATCGGCGAGTCGTTCGGCCTCGGCCATGTGGAGGCGAGCCCGCTGACACGTAGCAGCTACCACGCCAAGTCGTCGGCCGACGCCGTCGCGACGCCGGTCTCACTCTCGGTCCGCTGAGGCCGGCTCCGCCTCGGTTCTGGTCCACGCTCGTTCCGGTCCACGCCCCGCTCGGCACCCGCGTTCTGGTCCACGCCCGTTCTGGTCCACCTGCTCGTTCTGGTCCACGCTCCGCTCGGCACCCGCGTTCTGGTCCACGCTCGTTCCGGTCCACATCAGCGTCGGAATCCGACGAGCAGGTGGACCAGAACGGCCGTGGGCCAGAAACGCAGGGCGGTGGAAGGTGACCGACGCGACAGAATGCGACATGGCTGTCCCTCGATTCGAGCCGCTGACGACCGACCGACTGCGGATCCGAACCGTGGTGAGCGGCGATGTCGACGCGTTGCACGCTCGACGCAACGATGTTGAAGCTGCTGCGTTCCAAGCGTGGGAGCTGCCCTACGCGCGTGAGGACGCGGCCGAGCTGATCGAGACGATGGTTCGGCTGGACGGTCATCCGCCCGGCGACGGTTGGTTGCAACTAGCGGTCGACGACGTCCGATCCGGTGAGCCGCTCGGTGACTTGGCCGTGCACTTCACGTTCGACGGCCGCTGCACCGAGATCGGCTACACGTTCGCGTCGCCGTATTGGGGGAATGGGTTCGCAACGGAGGCGGCCACTGCGCTCGCGGCATGGCTGTTCGAGACGGCGGGCGTCAGCCGCGTGAGCGCCTCCATGCATCCCGACAACGCCGCGTCGATTCGGGTGGCCGAGCGCATCGGGATGGAGTTCGAAGGGCGCACCAAGAACTCGTACTGGGTCGGCGACGAGAACTCCGACGACGTGCTGTACGCGATGACGCCGGACAGCTGGCGAGCATGGACGCAACGCGGGCGCTCGCCAGTCGACACGGTCGAACTGGTGCCCATCGACGACTCGAACCTCGAGGCGGTCGAGGCACTCGCCACCCACCGCAGCCAAGCACATCTCGTCGCTTCGGTCGCCGGCTCGTTCGCCGACGCGTTCGTCGTGATGACCGATCCGGACCTGCGCGTCACCCCGTGGGCGCGGGCTGTCGTCGCCGACAGCAAGATCGCGGGATTCGTCATGGTTCGTGAGCCCTCGCCCGAGCGGCCCGAGGGGTATCTCTGGCGATTGTTGATCGACCGCATGCATCAACGGCGCGGGATCGGCACACGAGTTGTCGATGCCGTCGTCGCACACTGTGCGTCGATGGGGGCGTCGGCGCTCACCGTCAGCTGGGCACAAGGCCCGGGCTCGCCCGAGCCGATGTATCTCGGTTGCGGGTTCGTGCCGACCGGCGAGATCGACGACGGTGAGGTCGTCGCCCGGCTCGAATGGTGACCCGCCGCGTGCTGGTTCACCACCCGTTCTGGTCCGCGATCCGTTCTGGTCCACATCGACGTCGGAATCCGACGCCCAGGTGGACCGGAACGAGCCGTGGACCAGAACGGACTGTGGACCGGAACGAGCCGTGGACCGGAACGAGCCGTGGACCAGAACGGACTGTGGACCGGAACGAGCCGTGGACCAGAACGAATGTGGACCGGAATGAGCCGTGGACCAGAACGGTCGCGGACCAGAACGGTCCGGACCAGAACCAGTAGTGGGCCGGAACGCGTGGACCAGAAGGGGTCAGTCGGGTGTGACGAGGTCGGCGACGAGTGCGAGGTGGTCGCTCGGCCAGATCCCGTCGGCGTCTGCCGGGCGGCCCGTCAGCCAGGCGCTGATCGGATTGCCCGTCGGCTTCGGCCGTGGCCACGACACCAGCAGGTAGTCGAGTCGACGATCGGGCCAGGCCGACACGGCTGAGTACGGGTTGTCGCGCAGCCAGGTGTGGCCGCGGTCGCGTCCGACCTGTTCCCACACGTCGGAGAAGACGATGCCGTCGACGCCGGGGGAACGGCCGGTGGCCATGCGAACCTCGTCGGAGTCGGGAACCGCGTTGAGGTCGGCGCCGAGCACGACCGGGAGATCGGTGGCGGCATCGCCCCGCCACTCGATCGCGAGTTCCATCACCCGGCGGATCTGCGCGCGCCGGTCAGCCGAGCGATCGAAGCGGTGGTCGAGGTGTGTGGATGCGATGGGCCACGACCCGAACGGGGTGGCGACGGCTGCGGCGACGACGCGCCGGTGGCTGGCTTCGCCGTCGGCGCGGGGGAGTCGCTCGTCGGCGATGCGTTCGAGCGGCCAGCGTGACATCACCGCGTTGCCGAACGACTGACCGTTGTAGAACACAGGATTGGTGCGGACGGCGTACATCTCGAGCTGGTCGGCCAGGTGGTCCAACTGGTCGTCGTCTTCGTCCGACCACACTTCCTGCAGGCAGACGATGTCGGGAGCAGCATCGCGGATCGTGTCGAGGATCAGTGGCTGACGGGCTTCCCACGGTCCGAAGTGCCACCAGAGGTTCCACGTCATCACCCGCATCGACATGCCAGCAGTCTGACAGCCCGCCTGGGTCCTTTCCGTCCCGGCACCGTCGCTACGCAGCGAGCGTGGCTGGGTCCTTTTGGTTCCGGCACCATCGCTACCCAATGGTGGGGTGGTGTCGCTACGGTCGAGGGGGTGAGCGTGCCCACGAGGTGGTCGGTCGAGCAGGTCGAAGCAGTGGCGCCGTCAGCCGCGGCGATCACCGCGGCACAGGGTCTCGCCACGCCAGCGCGGTGGGCGAG
Source organism: uncultured Ilumatobacter sp. (assembly GCA_938049325.1). Lineage (GTDB taxonomy): Bacteria > Actinomycetota > Acidimicrobiia > Acidimicrobiales > Ilumatobacteraceae > Ilumatobacter_A. The sequence goes on from CALICC010000333.1 coordinate 3,794, forward strand.
TCTTGGATGTGACGATCGGGCGATCTGGGGGTCGTGCCTGGGAAGTGGAGCCGAGCCCTACGACACGGCCGTGGATCACGTCGGCGTCGGATTTCGTTGCACCTGTCCGAGTCGCAAGGTGCCCTGCAAGCATGCAATCGCCCTGCTGCTGCTGTGGACTCGCGATCAGGTTCCGGCGGGGACGCCGGCGCCGACTGTCGAGACGTGGATCAGTCGGCGCGAGGCGCGGCGTGAGTCAGCGACGGCGGCGACCGCAGACGACGCCGAGGCCGGAGCGGAGAGTTCAGCGGATCCACTCGCACCCGGCAATGCCGACGACGCAGCCGGATCGGGTGAGCTGGATGTCGATCCGTCCGATGAGCCTCCAGACGAGCCGCCGAACGACGACGACCGCGACCGGTCGCGTGACGAACGGGTCGAACGCATGCACGCCGGGCTGGCCGAACTCGACCGCTGGCTCGACGATCGCATCCGCACTGGCCTCGCTGACCCGTCACTCGGTCGATACACAACGTGGGACGACCTCGCGGCCCGGCTCGTCGATGCACAAGCTGGCAGCCTCGCGAACCGGATTCGACGACTCGCCGGGCTGGTGGGTGCCGCGCCTGATTGGCAGAGCGACGTGCTCGCCGAACTCGGCCTGTTGCACCTGCTCTCTCAGGCAGGCCGCCGGCTCGGGTCCCTTCCCGGGCCACTTGCCGACGCCGTCGCGACTTCGGTGGGTTGGCAGGTGCGCAAGGCCGACGTACTCGGAGGCGTCCCCGACACCGACCGCTGGGTCGTCACCGGACGCAGCGACCAGCGCGAGGATCGCATCGAGGTGCGACGGCATTGGCTACGCGGTACCGAGAGCGGCCGTTGGGCGCTCGTGCTGTCGTTCGCGGCATACCAGCAAAGTCTCGACGCATCGCTCGTCGTCGGGACCTCGATACACGCTGACCTGCACCGATACCCGGGCCCGGCGCTTCGTGCGCTGGTTGGCACTCGGCACCCTGAGCCCGAATCCGAGATCTTTCCCGACGCGGCACCTGTCGACCGCGTCGGGCGCCCGCCATCACAAACCGTCGCCGACGCGTGCGCCGAGATCGGGTTGATGCTTGTCGCCGAGCCGTGGCTCGACCGGGTGGCGAGCACGGCAACGGTGGCGCTCGCTCGCCGCTCGGGACGCTGGTTTCTCACCGATGACACGGGCAGCGTCCCGGTCCTCGACGCGGACGCGAGCCGACCGGGTGGCGACGATGGTCTCGCCACGCTGCTCGCGCTGTCGAACGGTCAGGCACTCGACGTGACGTTCGAATGGACACCACATGGGGTGACGCCGCTTGCGGTACACCTCGCCGATCGCAGCGTCGACGTCGGCCCGCGAGCCGACACATCGTTCGTGGGTGCGTCATGACGACCGAGGAGCAGTCGATCGACGAGCATTGGAACGAACTGGTCACAGCGGCGCTGCTCGGCACCGACCGACGCGACCCGCCCGCCGCGCCCGGACTGCTCGGTGACTTCGTTGCCGACACGGTTCGGTCCGATCCGTCGTCGCGGATGCTCGCGCAAATCGCGGCGTGTACTGCGATTCGTCGAGCAGCGGTGCTTCCTGGCGAGGCGCTCGCACCGCTCGCCGACTCGACGATCGACGAACGGTCGCCGTGTCCTCCTGCCGCCGTCGATCGCTGGCGCCACATCACCACGTCATGGCCGGTGCTGGAAGACGAGTGGGTCACGGTGCTCATCACCAACGGCTGGCGGGCGGCGCCGGAGTTGGTTCCTGCCATGCTGCGTCGGCATCGCCGTGACCCGCTGCGTCACCTCCGTGTCGTGTTGGCTGCGGGGCGCACCGCGAACTGGCTGGTCGAGCACCTTCCTGAATTGGCGCCCACAACCCCGCAGGCGGCGAACGCCGTCGACCCGGAGCGGCTGGCCGAGTTGCCGATGCTCCCGATACCGCCCGAGCTCGGCCGACTGCTCGGCGCCAGCGGTGCCGAGATCGGCGGCGTTGTCGCGGTCGGGTTGGAGGACCGCACGCTCGCCGAGTCGCATCGCGCTGTGCTGGTCAACTTGCTTGCGCGCTGCGCTCCCGACGGGCTGTCCGACATCGCCGACGTACTCGACGCCGTCGACCCGATGTCGCCGGGTCGAGGGCTCGCCTCGGTGCTCGCCGACCTGGCGACCACTCGCTACCGCATGCTCGACGAACTCTCTTGAGGGAGCTCGCGAATCCGGCTCCCGGGCGCCGACGCGCGGGATTCTCATGTGAGCGGATCGTCGGCCGTGGCGGCGATGGGTAGCGTCGTCGCTGATGACCGATGCCGCCACCGCCGTCCTGCGGCCGCACGCCGAAGATCAATACTCCCACGAGCTGATGGCGATCGCCGCGGTCGACGATCGGCCACGGCCACCGGGCTGGAAGCTCTCGCCGTGGGCAGTCGTCAGGTACGTCATGGGTGGCACGCTCGACGACGGGACGGTGATCCTGCCCAAGTACGTCGGCCAGCAGCGGCTGATCGAAATCGCAACGGCCACCTTGGCGACCGACCGAGCCGTGCTGCTGCTGGGTGTGCCCGGCACGGCGAAGACCTGGGTGGCTGAGCATCTCGCCGCCGCGATCAGCGGTGACTCGACGCTGCTCGTCCAGGGCACGGCCGGCACGACCGAGGAAACGCTGCGCTACGGCTGGAACTACGCCCGGCTGCTCGCCGATGGTCCGTCGACCGAAGCGCTGGTGCCCAGTCCGATTCATCGCGGGATGTCGCGCGGCGCGATCGTGCGTATCGAAGAGCTCACCCGCATGCCGCCTGAAGTGCAAGACGCACTCGTCACCGTGCTCTCGGAGAAGGTGCTCCCGATTCCCGAGCTCGACACCGAGTTGTCGGCGGTCCAAGGCTTCAACCTCATCGCCACGGCGAACGACCGGGACCGCGGTGTCAACGACATGTCGAGCGCTCTGCGTCGACGCTTCAACACGGTCGTCCTCCCGCTGCCGTCCACGATCGACGACGAGGTCGCGATCGTCTCCCAGCGCGTCGGTGAGTTGGGAAAGGCCTTGGCGTTGCCCGAGGTTCCGGAAGCGGCCGACGAGATCCGGCGTGTCGTCACGATCTTCCGTGAGCTGCGCAGCGGTGTCACGAGTGACGAACGAACGGCTCTCAAGGTTCCGACCGGCACGCTCTCGACGGCTGAGGCGATCTCGGTGATCACGAACGGCACCGCGCTCGCCGCGCACTTCGGAGACGGTGAGCTGCGACCGGTCGACGTCGCGGCCGGGATCGTCGGCGCTGTCGTGAGCGACCCGATCCACGATGCGATCGCCTGGCGCGAATACCTCGAAGGCGTGGTGAGCGAACGTCCCGAATGGGGTGACTTCTACGAGGCGTGTCGGGACCTCGACGCCTGACGTGACCGTCCATCTGCTCGGGATCCGTCATCACGGCCCGGGTTCGGCGCGCTCGGTCCTCCAGGCGCTCGACGATCTCGAGCCCGACATCGTCTTGATCGAAGCTCCGGCCGACGTCGAGACGGCCCTCAGCTGGATCGGGACTCCCGGTCTCGAACCTCCGGTCGCGCTCCTCGGCTACGTCGCCGCCGATCCAGGGCAGGCGATCTTCGCGCCGTTCGCCTCGTTCAGCCCCGAGTGGCAGGCAGCGGCGTGGGCCAACGACCGCGAGGTGCCGGTGCGCGCGATCGACCTGCCGATGGCGGTCACGTTTGCCGCGCGCGACGAAGACGACGGCTTGATCGTCGGCAACGCTCCGGCCGACCCGCTGCGCGAGCTCGCCGCTGCCGCTGGGGATCCCGATCCGGAGCGATGGTGGGAGGACGTGATCGAGCATCGCGGCGACGGCGCGCCAGCGTTCGACGCGGTGGCTGACGCCATGGCTGCGGCCCGCTCAGGTACGACGCCATCGGCCTCAGAGGAGCGTCGCGAGGCGCACATGCGACGAGCGATCCGCAAGGCGATCGGCGACGGTCACGACACCGTCGTCGTGGTGTGTGGTGCGTGGCATGTACCGGCGCTCGACCTCGACGCCCACACGGTCAAGGCCGACACGGCGACGCTGCGCGGGTTGGCGAAGGTGAAGGTCGCGTCGGCCTGGGTGCCCTGGACCCATCGGCGCCTCACCTCGTCGTCGGGATACGGCGCGGGTGTCGACAGCCCCGGCTGGTATCACCACGTGTTCGATCATCCGGGGGCCGATGGCGTCGCGCGGTTCTTCGTCGACGCGGCGCGGTTGCTGCGCAGTCGTGGGCTGTCGGCGTCGCCCGACCACCTGATCGCGGGGACGCGTCTCGCCGACGCGCTCGCCGCGATGCGCGAACGTCCGCGTCCCGGCTTGACCGAAGTGCTCGACGCCGCCGATGCGGTGATGGGCGGACTCGATGTCGTGCAGTCCGAGCTCGTCGTCGGCGACGCGCTCGGCTCGGTGCCCGACGGTGCGCCGCAGGTTCCGCTCGCTCGCGACCTCGCCAAGGCGCAGAAGTCGGCGCGACTCAAACCGGCCGCGACTCCCAAGACCGTGGAGGTCGACCTCCGCTCGCCCACGGGCTTGCGTAAGTCGCACCTCCTGCATCGCCTGCTCGCGTTGGGTGTGCCCTGGGGCGTGCCGGAAGAGGGGCGTGGATCATCGGGGACATTCCGCGAGACCTGGCGACTGTCGTGGGAGCCCGAATTGTCGGTGCGCCTCGTCGAGCGCTCGGGGTACGGCAGCACGGTCGAGTCGGCCGCCACGGCGCGGCTGGTCGAGCGCGGCGACCAAGCGAGCGGACTCGTCGAGATCGTGGGCGTGCTCGAGCTCGCGTTGTACGCCGATCTGTCCGAAGCGCTGCCATCGGCGACGCAGCGGTTGGCTGATCGTGCAGCGACCGACCCTGACGTCGGGCACCTCATGGATGTTGCGGTTCCGCTCGCGACGGCGCAGCGCTACGGCGATGTCCGTCAGACCGATGCGTCGTCGTTGCGCACCGTGTTCGACGGGATGATCGTGCGGATCATGGCGGGCCTCGTGCCGGCGTGTTCGACGCTCGACGACGATGCCGCGGCGCGCATGATCGAGCGGATGACCGGAGTGCAGACCGCGCTCTCGATGCTCGATCATCAGGCGCGCCGCACGGCGTACCCGGCGGTGCTCGCGCAACTGGCTGACCGCAACGCCATGCGCCCCGGCGTCGTCAGCGGACGCGCAACCCGGCTGCTGCACGACGCAGGCGACTGGGGCTCGGCGCAGGTCGAGCGTCGGCTGTCCCAAGCGCTGAGCCCCGGTACCGAGCCGGCGGTCGGCGCGTCGTTCGTCGAGGGTTTCCTCGCTGGGTCGGGCACCGTGCTCGTGCACGACAGCGAGTTACTCGACGTGGTCGACCGATGGTTGTCATCGTTGACGATCGACGCATTCGACGCGGTGATCGCGCTCCTGCGGCGAACCTTCGGTGCGTTCGAACCGGCGGAGCGGCGTCAGATCATGGCGCTCGTCATCGGCCAACCGGTCAAGCGGTCGGGTGGTTTCGGAACCGACGTCGATCCGGACCGTGCCGCGGCCGTGCTCCAGACGGTTCGTCATCTGCTCGGCGTCCCGCTCACCGATGCAGACCGCTCGGAGGCCGCTGTCGTCGACTACATCGAGCCGGCGGTGCGTCCTCAGCAAGCGCCAGTGCCGCGTGAGCTCCCGCTCGCACAAGTGTCGGAGTCCGAGCGTCGTCGCCGATGGCGTCTGGTGCTCGGAAGCGCCGCTGATGCACAGCCGGAGTCCGAGCAACTCGACGGTGCCTCGTCGTCGGAGTCGTCGTCGCAGGGGTCGGGGGCCGGATCGGGCGGCGGTCCGCCTGAGCCGGACGGTGATTCTGGCGACGACGATGCAGGCGGCGGTGGACGGTCGGGTTCCGACGGTGACGCTGCGGCCGCCAACGACGAGTCGGGGGAGCAGGCGGGGAGCGGGAGCAACGCACCAGCCGCCACCGCACCGCTCGACGGTGATGATGTGCGTATCGACGCGGCGCTGGGCGCGCTGTACGACCGTGACGTGGCGAGTGGTGCGCGGCGCGCCAGCGGCTCGCGTTCCGGCGGACTCGGCCGGTCGAAGCCCGGTGTCGTGCGGTGGCTCGGTGACATCAGGAAGTACTTCCCGAAGCCGATCGTGCAGGTGCTGCAACGTGACGCGGTCGAGCGCCTCGATCTCCGTCAGCTCCTCCTCGAACCCGAGCTGCTCCAGGCGGTCGAACCCGACATCGGCCTGGTCACCATGCTCGTCGAACTCAATCGAGTCTTGCCTGATGAGACTCGTGCGACCGCTCGGCAGGTGATCGCCTCGGTGCTCGCCGAGATCGAACAGCGCCTCACCGACCAGACACGCCAAGCCGTTCGTGGTGCGCTGGCCCGGGCAGCTCGAACGCATCGGCCGCGGCCGGGAGACATCGACTGGCCGCACACGATCGAGGCCAATCTGCGGCACTGGGTCCCTGAGTACAAGACGATCATCCCGGCGCGGCTGATCGGTCACGGTCGTCGGCAGCAGAGCTTGGCTCGTGACGTCATCATCGCGGTCGATCAATCGGGGTCGATGGCTGACTCGGTGGTGTATGCCTCCCTGTTTGCCGGGGTGCTCGCACAGCTGCCGACGCTGCGGACGCACTTCGTCGCGTTCGACACGTCGATCACCGACTTGACCCCGTTCCTCCACGATCCGGTCGAGGTGCTGTTCGGCGTGCAGTTGGGTGGCGGGACCGACATCGCAGCGGCGGTCGCGCACTGCGCGCGTCAAATCGAGCGGCCACGCCAGAGCGTGCTGTTTCTCATCACCGACCTGTTCGAGGGTGGCAATGGCCAGATGATGCGCGCCCGCGTCGGAGAACTGGTGGCGTCGGGCGTCACGGTGATCGTGCTGCTCGCGCTCAGCGACGAGGGCACCCCTGCCCACGATCACGAGCATGCAGCGGCGCTCACCGCACTCGGCGCAACCGTCATGGCGACCACGCCGAACGAGTTTCCCGACGTCCTCGCCGCCGCTCTGTCCTGACTCGACGTCCCGCTCTACTCTGTGGTGATGACGCTGCAGCCGGTTCCCGAGGACTGGGAGACGGCACTGGCCGTCGTCGCTCACCCTGACGACATGGAGTACGGCGCAGCGGCAGCTGTGGCGCGTTGGACGGGGCAAGGCAAGCGTGTGGTGTACGTGTTGGTCACCGATGGCGAGGCGGGCATCGCGACGGTGGCTCCCGACGAGGTCGGGCCGCTCCGTCGGGGCGAGCAAGTCGCGGCATGTGCGGCCGTCGGGGTCGACGAAGTCGAGTTCCTCGGCCTGCCCGACGGACTGTTGGTCGAAGGCATCGACCTTCGAGCTGCCCTGTGCGCACCGATTCGTCGTCATCGACCCGACGTGGTGCTGTCGATCAACTTCCGCGACTCCTGGGGTGGGCCGAGCTGGAATCATCCCGATCATCGAGCCGTGGGACGATCGCTGCTCGATGCGGTTCGCGACGCTGGCAACCCGTGGGTGTTCGAGGATGCGGGGGAGGCGTGGGACGGGGTGCGCTTCGTTGCGTTCTCGGGGAGCCCGCAGCCGACGCACGCGGTCGACGTGGGCGACACGTTCGACGCCGGAGTCGAATCGTTGGTCTGCCATGAGA
>CALICC010000334.1 GCA_938049325.1 uncultured Ilumatobacter sp.
AGCTGACTCACTGCGCGCCTTGACCTCGAGCGATCTGATCCCCGCTCAGCAAGCTGACCGTTGATGCGAAAAACCGTGACCGGGGTTACCCCCGGCCGAGGATCTTGTCGACGTCGATCTCGATCACTACTCGGTCGTCACGCTCTTTGGGCTGCTGGTAGCGAGCCGCATACCCGTCGATGCCGGGCTGCACATCGATCGGGTCACTCACGAGTCGCACCGGTCCTTCGAGCGTGAGCCACCGGCCGCCGTCGACCTGGCTCACTGCAGCGCGCTGGCCCGCCGCCTCCATGCGTCCGGCATTGAGTGCCTTCTGCGACGTTGCCCACGTGATCACCCGAGCAATCCGCGCTGCCGCGTCGTAGCTGAATCCGACCGCCACGACGTGTGGCGACCCGTCGGTCCGTAACGTCGTAAGGGTCGCAAGGTGCCGTTCCGTCAAGAACGTGAGCACGTCGTCATCGAGTTGGTGAATATCGAGTGCCATCTCGCCTGTCTATCCGCGCGCACCGCACAACCACATTCGCCGGTGGGTTCGACTCACTCGGTTGCGATGGCTTCGAGGACGTCCATGTTGCTCGCCTTGAACGACGGGTACAGCGCGGCGATCAGTCCGGCGATGACGGCACCGATCAGAATCGCCACGATGATCGACGGGCTAAACGCGAGCTCGGAGATCACGTTGTCTGGCACGGCGAGCGAGAGCACGACGCCGAGGAACGTACCCAACACGATGCCGATCAGTGCGCCGAACACCGAGACGATCACCGCCTCCCAGCGCACCGACCGTCGCGTCTGACGGCGGTTCATGCCCACGGCGCGCAGAAGCCCGATCTCCCTCGTTCGCTCGAACACCCCGAGGGCCAGCGTGATCGAGATCCCGAGCACCGCAATGATGATTGCGAATGCCAGCAGCATGGTGATCAGCAGGAGGATCTGATTGATCTGGTCCTCTTGCTCCTGAATGAACTCGGCGTTGGACTGCGCCTTGGCCTGCGGGAACGACTCCATCACACCGCGCACTGCCTCGTCGCCCTCTTCGGGCGTGACACCATCGGCGAGCTTCGCAAAGCCGAAGACGTTCGCATCCGGTGCGGCGGTCACCTCGGCGAGCGTGTCGAGGCCGATGAACCAATTGGACCCGAACGAGTTGTCGCCGAAGATCGCGGCGACCTCCACGTTGCGGATCTCTTGATTGCTGAACTTCGCCTCGAGTTGGTCGCCGACCTCGAGACCGAGATCATCGGCCGACTCGGTGTGCACGGCGATGGCGTTGTCAGCGAGGTTCTCGATACTGCCAGCGCGGAGATCGACGTCGACCAGCTGCGTCGCCACGGCCGGATCGATGGCCGCGAAGCCGCGCGGGTCACCGTCGATCTCCACGCGCGTGATCTGGATCGGCATCGCAGCCTCGATCTCCGGGAGGGCTCCGATCTCGTCGGTCACGGTCGTCGGGAACGTGGCGCCGTCATTGGCACCCTGGATGATGTAGTCCGATTGCACGACGTCGTCGAGGGTGGCAACGAGTGTGTTGCGCAACGACGAAGCGAACACTCCGGCTGCGCTGACGAGGGCGACGCCGATCATCAGCGCAGCGGCGCTGGATGACGTGCGGCGCGGTGCTCGGGCGACGTTGTCCCTGGCGAGCTTGCCCGGCGTCTTGAACATCTTGGCGATTGGCCAGCCGAGCCAGCGTGTGACCGGGGCTGCGAACGTGGCGGTGAGGCTCGTGACACCCAGGAACAGCAGGAGCACACCGCCGCCGCCGAGCAGCGTGAGACCGAGTCCACCGCCGGGTTGGACGAACATGCCGACCAGGAATGCGGCCAGCCCGATCAGCGCCATGGTCACTCCTGCCGTCAGCCGCCGGGAGCGCATCGCCTGGAATCCGATCTGCGGTTGCATCGCCGCTACCGGCGGAATCTTCGCAGCGCGCCGGGCGGGAATCAGCACCGACAGCATCGTCACGCCGATGCCGACGATCGTCGCCACGATGATCGTGCGCGGCAAGAGCACCGTGCCGGTCGGAGGGAATCCGGCACCGATGGCGTTGAACAGGGCGATGATGAGTCGAGCGACGGCGATGCCGCCGAAGACCCCGATCGCTGTACCGATGACGCCGATCCCCAACGCCTCGGTGGCGATCAGTCGTTTGACCTGTCGAGTATTCGCGCCGATCGCGCGGAGCAGCGCGAGTTCGCGCAGCCGCTGTCCGATCGTGATCTGGAACACGTTGTTGATGATGAACGCGGCGACGAAGGCGGTGACGAACGCGAATACGAGCAGGCCGGTTTGGAAGATGTTGATGAACTGCCCGATCGAGTCCTGCGTCTCTTCGATGATCTCGTCGCGGTCGACGACCTCGATGCCGCCGGGCACGGCGCTCTGCACGGCAGCCTTGACGGTGGCGAGCTCGGACTCGTCGACGACGCTGATGTTGATGCCGTCAACTCGGCCGTTCGCGCCGTAGTGCTCGAGTGCTGTGGGAAGGTCGAGGGCGACGATCGTCGCACCGAACAGGCTGTCGGTGTCGGCCGTGCCGATCGTGCCGACGAGTGTGGCTTGGTAGATGTTGACGTCGGTGACGTACCCGACGGTGTCGCCCACCTCGAAGCCCTCGCGGTCGGCGGTCGCCTTGTCGAGCACGAGTTCGTCCGCGCCGCTCGGCTTGCGTCCTTCCTTGAGCGTGACCCCCGCGAGGCTCTCGCCGTCCCAGACCACTCCGAATTGTGGGCCGGTGGTCGTGATCACCCCGCCGTCGGCGTTGAGCACCGACGCGTTGCGCTGGATGTCGGGCTCGACGACGTCGACGCCGGGAATCCCGCGCAGATCGTCCGCGATCTCGATGGGGATCGGTTCGCGGGCGTTGTCACCTTGGAAGTCGTCCTGGTCGAAGGCGCGCTCGGCACGCACGATCAGATCGGTGTTCTGGACGAGTTCGGAGATGAAGTCGTCGATCGATCGCTTCAGGCTGTCGGCCAGTACGAAGGAGCCGGACACGAACGACACGCCCGCCATCACGGCGACGATGATCGCGATCATGCGCCCGATGCGCGCACGGATGCTGCGGCGCGCGATGAGTGCGGTGGAACCGGCCATTTCAGCGCCCCAAGGTCTTCATGCGTTCGAAGATCTGATCGGATGTGGGTTCCGACAACTCGCCGTCGATCTTGCCGTCGGCCATGAAGACGACACGGTCCGCATACGACGCGGCATTCGGGTCGTGGGTGACCATCACGATGGTCTGGCCGAGCTCGCGGACGGCGCGGCGCATGAAATCGAGGATCTCGGCGCCTGTGGTCGAGTCGAGATTGCCGGTCGGTTCGTCGGCGAAGATGATCGCGGGCTGTGACGCTAGCGCACGAGCGACGGCCACACGTTGCTGCTGACCGCCCGAGAGCTCGTTCGGTCGGTGGTGCAGACGGTCGGCGAGTCCGACCGTGGTGATCACCTGATCGATCCAGGCGGCGTCGCCGTCCTCACCACCGAGCATCATCGGCAGCCGGATGTTCTCGTCGGCGGTGAGCGTCGGGATGAGGTTGAAGGCCTGGAAGACGAAGCCGACCTTGGTGCGCCGGAGCTCGGTGAGCTGTTTGTCGTCGAGCGAGGCGAGGTAGGTGTCGCCGATGTACGTCGCGCCGGACGACAGACCGTCGAGCCCAGCGAGGCAGTGGAGCAGCGTCGACTTTCCCGAGCCGGACGGTCCCATGATCGCGGTGAATTTGCCGGTCTCGAAGGCCACGGTCACGCCGTCGAGGGCGCGGACCTCGGCGTCGCCGATGCCGTAGATCTTCATGGCATCGACGGTGCCGGCCGCGGCAACGGAATCAGAGGTTGGGGCGGGAGGAGCCAGATCGGTCGTCATGTATGCAGCATGTCGCGCCCAGCCAGGCGAATCATCCACCTTTTGGATGATTCGGTTCGATCTGCCGGTTGAGCTGGGTGGTTAGTCGCCGGGAGCGACGAGCCCCGACTCGTAGGCGGCGACCACCGCCTGCACACGGTCACGGGCGCCGATTTTGGCGAGGATTCGCCCGACGTGTGTCTTGATGGTCGCCTCACCCAAGAACAACGCGGCGGCCACTTCACTGTTACTCATGCCCTTTGCCATCAACTTGATCACGTCGAGCTCGCGCTCGGTGAGCTCACTCATGCCGGGGAATGCGTCAGGCTGGCCGACGGGGCGCCGTGCGATCTCGTCGATCAAGGCCTGCGTGACCGACGGGGCCAGCAAAGCGTCGCCCGCGGCAATGACCTCGATCGCTTCGATCAGCTGCTCGGGAGGAGCGTCTTTGAGGAGAAAACCGCTGGCTCCGGCCCGCAACGCGGAGTGGACGTAGTCGTCGAGATCGAAGGTTGTCAGCATCATCACGCGCGCTGAGCTGCCCGACGAGCAAATGCGTTCGCAGGCTGCGATGCCGTCGAGCCGCGGCATGCGGACGTCCATCAACACCACGTCGGGACGTGCTCGGTCGATCATTTCGACGGCATCGAGCCCGTCGACCGCTTCGCCGACCACGGTGATGCCCGGTTCGGCCTCGAGGATCATCCGGAACCCGGTCCTGACCATTGCCTGGTCGTCAACCAGCATCACCCGGATCATCGGCGTGCTTCCAGGACATTGGACTGAGCGGTGTCGACCGGTTCGCTCTGTTCAGCCTCGGATCGGTCTGCGTGACGACCGATCGGCAGTGACGCCCGCACCTGCCAGCCTCCGCCGGGACGGAAGCCGGCCTTGACCGTTCCACCCGTTGCCTCGACCCGCTCGCGCATGCCGACGATCCCGAAACCGACTTCGCCCTCGTCGGCAGCGGCGCCCCGGCCGTCATCGGTGATCTCGATGTCGAGCTGGTCGTCGCGGCGATCGATGCGCACTTCGATCGACGTTGCCTGACCAGCGTGGCGGCGGACGTTCGTGAGTGCCTCTTGAACAATTCGGTAGCCGGTGAGGTCGACCCCAGTCGGTAGCTCGTCGATGTTGCCACTGACTGCGAGCTCGACAGGCAGGTCGCCCGCTGACTCAACCAGCGCGTGGACCGATCGCAGCGTCGGCTGCGGGGACAGTTCCGACTCGAGGCTGGGCTGTTCGGTGCGACGAAGGACCCCGAGCAAACCGCGCAACTCGTCCATCGTGTGACGGCCGGTGGTTTCGATGTTCGCGAGCGCCTCGTGCGCCACGTCAGGAGACGTTGCAAGGTTTCGGCGAGCGGCCGCAGCCTGAATGACCATCACACTCACGGAGTGCGCAACGACGTCGTGGAGTTCGCGGGCAATCCGGGCGCGTTCGGCCGTCACGCGCTGGTGCGCAACGAGCTCACGCTCGCGCTCGGCCCGATCGAGTCGGTCCTGCAACGCTGTGGCCGCCTCTCGGCGACGTCGCAGGTTGTCGCCGAGTACGAAGGCGATGACCAACGTGACAGCGATCGAGATCAACGCGCTGATGTCGAGTTCGTTGGTGATCACGCCGCCGACGAGCACGACAGCGAGCACGAAGGCGATGCCCACGGCGGACTGTGTGCGGCGTCGGCCGGATGAATAGGCGCTGAGCGAGTAGAGAGCAACGATCACCGCGAGGAGCCCGGTGTCGCTCAGATTGGCGATGAGGACAGTGACCTGGATCGCAACAACCAGCACGGCGACGGCAATCGGCTGCCTGCGTCTCCAGGCAATCGGGATGGCCGAGGCGAACACCAGTGGAATCGTCCACCACGTCGGGTCGCGGTATGACTCGCCGTCGATGTCGGGATCGATGATATGGAACGCGGTCGACACCACGGTGAGGATGGCGGCGAGCAGAGCATCGGCGGCGACCTCGTGAGTGCGAAGCCAGACGATCGGCTGCAATCGTCGGCTCCGGGGCGCGTCGGGTGAACTCATGACACGCGCGACCGTATCCAACCCGTGGCGTGACGTCGTCCGCCATTGGGCTGATCGGCCGTACGCTCAGCGGTTGATGACCTGCTCATCGTGTTCGCAACCGCTCGACGAGAATGCTCGTTTCTGCTCGTTCTGTGGCCATGACGTGCGCAGCGCCCAAATCGAGGAGCGTCGCGTCGTTACCGTGCTGTTCGCCGACCTCGTCGGCTACACGGCGCTGTCGGAGTATCTCGACCCCGAACGCGTGAAGCGCCTCGTCGAAGGTGCGTTCTTCCAGATGATCGAGCAAGTCGAGCGATTCGGCGGCCGCGTCGACAAGGTGCTCGGTGACGGGCTGCTGGTGCTTTTCGGTGCGCCGGTTGCGCATGAAGACGACCCCGACCGGGCGGTGCGCGCTGCGATCGAGATGCACGCTGCACTCGACGCGTTCATCTCGAGGCAGGCCGACATCGAGCAGTTGCAGTTGCGGATCGGCGTGAACACCGGTGAAGTCGTCGTCGGCACACTTTCTGGCACCGACGACTACACAGCGATGGGCGACGTCGTGAACGTCGCGTCACGACTGCAAACCATGGCGCCTCCAGGCGGTGTGTACATCGGAGCATCGACCGAGGCGCAATTGTCGCCGTCGATCGAGCGAGTCCGAGTCGCCGACACCGAAGTCCGCGGTCGTGAACAGAGCGAGGAGATCTGGCGGATCACGGGGCGAGTCAACGCGTTCCTTCCTGGTCGGTCTCGTCACGACCAGCCGTTTGTCGGGCGCACCAGTCAGCGCGATCTGTTCGCGTCGATCATGGGCTTGGTCAGTGGCGGACGCGGCGCGGTGGTGTCGGTGTCCGGCGAGCCTGGAAGCGGCAAGACGCGCATGGTCAACGAATCGCTGTCGCGATTTCCCGGTCGCGGTGTGGTCATCTTCTCGGGCGCGTGCGCGCCCTACGGCGAGACCAACGTGTGGGCGCCGATCGCCGACGCCCTGTTCAAGCAGATGGGCGCCGATCGTGACGCGCCGGCAACGATGTTGCGGGAGATCGTCGAATCGAAGGGGCTCGAGCTGTACGGATTCGACGTCGGCGACCCGCGCCTCCAGCGCTTCGTCGAAGGTGTGATGCACCTGTTCGGACATCCATCCGAACTCGACCGAATCGCCGCGGCGCAAGCGCGTGAGCTGCTGATGCAGATGGTGATCGAAGGTGTTCACCGCAGGTCGCAAAATGCTCCGGTCGTCGTGTGGATCGATGACTTGCAGTGGGCCGATCGGCTGCTCCTCGAACTCCTCACCCGACTGAGTCGTTCGCTCGCTGACCAACCGGTACTGGTGGTCACAGCGCAACGCGACGACGCTGAGATCGAGTGGCCGCCGGTGTCGGATCATCCGGTCACGATCCGCATGCCCCTCGACGCGCTCACGCGGAAGGAGTCGCACGCGCTCGTTGCCTCGGTGCTCGGCGACGACAGCGACCCGGCGCTCGTCGAGCAGCTGTACGAGCGCAGCGGCGGAAACCCGTTCTTTCTGACACAGCTTGCGCAGATCGCGCGAGACAGCCCAGGTGACGAAGCGCTTCCCGGGTCGTTGCGCGCACTCATCGCGGCGCGCCTCGACGGCGTGACCACCGCGCAGCGCCAGGTGGTCGAGAACGCTGCCGTGCTCGGATCGTCCGGTCCGGTCGGCGCTTTGGAACAGTTCGCCGGAGCGCTCGGTCAAGTGTTCGATCCCGACGATCTCGATGTGCTGGCTGACCAAGGGCTGTTCGATATCGAAGGGCACTGGTGGCGTTTTCGGTCCGACGTCGTGCGCGAAGTCGCCTACCAGACCCTCACCAAGTCAGCGCGCGCTGAGCGTCACGCCGGAACGGCGGCGTTCATGCAGCAGTTCGCGCAACCACCGCTGGACCAAGTCGCGCATCACGCCGCGGCGGCGGCTGAGTTGGTGCTCGAGATCGGTGAGGTCGACAACGTTCCGAGCGACATCGGAGTGCAGGCGGTCGATCTGCTCGCGCAAGCAGCGCGCCGCTCGCTCGACGTCGGAGCCTTCTCGCAAGCCGTGAAGCAAGCCACTCAGGCGCTCTCGTTGGCAGCCGACAACCGCCGCAGTGAGCTGCTCCTGACCCGGGCGACGGCGCTCTCGGAACGTCGCGAAGGCTCGCTCGCCGACGTCGACGCTCGCGAAGTCTTGCAAGTCGCCACCGCCGAGGGCGATGTGCGCAGCGAAGCGATCGCGCGCCGACTCATTGGCATCGTCGCCCAGCAGCGCGGAGAACTCGGTACGGCTCGCGAGGAGATGACGAAGAGCGTCGAACTACTCCGCGACGCGGACGACCCACACGAATTGGCCACGTCGCTGAGCGATCGAGGATTCGTCGAGGTGTTCGGAGGATCGCTGGAGGACGCCGAACGGATCCTGGCCGAGGCGGAGGAACTGGCGAACGAACTCGAAGATCTTCGGCGCCTGGCGTGGATCCGCCAGCACCAAGCCTGGGTGGCCTTCCTGTCCGGTGACACGGCGCTCGCCGAGCAGCGCCTCACGACCTCGTCCGGACTGTTCGAAGATCTCGGCGACCGCACCGGCACCGGCTGGGCGATGGGGTTGCTGGCATACGTGCGCTTCTTCGAGCGCCGCTTCGAGGATGCCGAAGAACTCGCGTGGTCGGTACGCAAGGAGGCGGTCGATCTCGGCGAGCTGTGGGCCCCCGCGATGATGGACTCGTTGATGGCGTCGATCCGACTGTGGACGGGCCGTTTCTCCGAAGCCGAGGAGCTGTCGCGGCGAGCGCTCACCGGGTTCCGTGCGCTCAACGATCGCTTCGGCATCGTGCAGGCGTTGGCCCCGCGGATGCGGTCGCTGGTCGCACTCGGCCGCAACCAAGAAGCCGAACGCACGCTCGAAGAAGCCCTGTCAATGGCCGACGCGTTCGGGGATCTCGCGATTCCCACGATGGCCGCAGCCGGGACCGCAGCGCACCTCGGGTTGGGAGCGCGAGCAGTCGCGCTCGGCGAAACGGCGCTGACGCGCATGTCGGCGATGCATGCCGACGGTTCGGAAGCGCGCATCACACTTGCGCTCGGTCTGTGCCAAGTGGGAGACGCCGACGCTGCACTTGCGAACCTTGTCGAAGTGGGTCGGGTCGGTCCGTATTCACGCGCGGTCACTGCGGTTGCGTCGGTCATGGCCGGGATGATCGACGACGGCATCGCGGCGGCCGACGAGGTGTTGATCGACGACACGGCCACGTATCTCGACCGTGTGCTCGCTGGCATCGCGCTGGGTGCGGCCCTCGCGGGCACCGATCCCGACGCAGCCGCTCTGCGTTTGGTCGATGCCCGCAGAGTGGCGCGCTCAGCGGGAGACGCCGTGGCGATTGCGCTGTCGACATCAGCCAGTCAGGCGCTGATCCCCGACTTCGAAATCGATCGAGTCGAGCATCTCGGTGACGGGTGGAAGCGCGTTATCGGGGGCTTGACCTTGACTGCGGAGGCAGTTGCGCGCCCATGACGGACGAGCGATACACGACTGGGTTGATCGTGGGACGATTCGATCCACCGCACCTCGGTCACTCGCACATGATCGACTGGGCGCTCGGGCGGACCGACAACCTGGTGGTCTACGTCAACTCCTCGTTCGAGCGCGACACGGTCCCCGGTGAACTCCGTGGCATGTGGTTGGCTGAACTGCATCCGGGTGCCGACGTCCGGGTGGTGCGCCACAAGCTGTCCACCGATTGGAACGACGAAGAGTTGTGGGCCAAGTGGATCGCACTCTTCAGGTCGCATTGGCCCCACGACGACGGTCCGCACGCGGTGTTCTCGTCGGACCCGTACGTGTCGGGAATCGCCGAGCGTCTCGAGGCAACCGCGGTCTCGGTGGACCCGGAGCGCGTCGCCGTGCCGATCAGCGCCACACAGATACGCGAAGAACCGGCGGCTCACCTCGACAAGGTGGCACCGCCGGTCCGACAGTGGATTCGCTCGAACTGGTTGGTGTGAACGTCAGCGGTTGGGTTGCTTGGTGACGCGAAGGTAGGGCTTCACCGGCTCCCAGCCAGCAGGGAACAGGTCCTTCGCCTCCTCGTCGGACAGCGCCGGCACGATGATGACGTCGTCGCCGTCGGACCAGTTCGCCGGGGTGGCGACCTTGTGGTCAGCAGTGAGCTGCAAGCTGTCGATGACGCGCAGGATCTCGTCGAAGTTGCGGCCGGTCGACGCCGGGTAGGTGAGGGTCAGCTTGACCTTCTTGTCCGGGCCGATCACGAAGACGGAGCGCACGGTCAACGTGTCGTTCGCGTTCTCGTGGATCATGTCGTACTTGTCGGCGACCGAGCGATCGGGGTCGCCGATCATCGGGAAGTTGACCGCAGTTCCCTGCGTCTCTTCGATGTCCTTCTCCCATTCGATGTGGCTGTCGACGGGGTCGACCGAGAGGCCGATGACCTTCACGTTGCGCTTATCGAATTCGGGCTTGATGCGTGCGACCGTGCCGAGCTCGGTTGTGCAGACCGGCGTGAAGTCCTTCGGGTGGCTGAACAGCACGCCCCACGAATCGCCGAGCCATTCGTGGAAGTTGATATCGCCCTGAGTGGTCGATGCGCTGAAATCGGGTGCGGTGTCGCCGAGACGGACTGCCATGGTGATGTCTCCTGTGGTGAGATGGGTGTGCGGACTGAAGTCGAAAGGGTAACGACGATTTCGTTAAACCCGACAAAACCGATCGGGATTATCGGGAAACGACGCAGCGGCCCCAGATCTTGGGCTCGGCGGGCGTTCTCCGTTCGCATGTTCGTGCGAGAGCGGGCATGATGTGGCCACGCCCGGACATGTCGGGCACACACCGAACGGAGCCCCTTCTCATGAGTATCCGCGTCGAGATCGACGTCCTGGAGGCGAAGACAGCCGAGTACGGCTGGGCCTACCTGTTGACGGTGGGGGACGACCATCGTCCGAAGATCGTGGCGGTCCATCCGGAGTGGCACGCGGGTGTCGTGTGTCTCGACGCTGGCGGCGGTTCGGCGCGCAACGCGGCAGCGCGCTCGTCGGTCACGCTGACGTACCCGCCCCTCGAACCCGATGGGTACTCGTTGATCGTCGACGGCGTGGCCACGATCGACGACTCGGGCGAGGCACCTCGGGTCCACCTCGTGCCGACTGGCGCGGTGCTGCATCGCCCTGCCCCCGAAGGCTTCACGGGGAGTGCCACGGGCTGCAGTCATGACTGCGCCCCGGTCGACTGAATGTCGCGGTTCGGGTCAGACCCAGCCGGTGACACATACGCTCAGCGTCGATGATCTCGGGGTTGCTGCAGCAGGTGGACTCGGCGACGGGTCTGGATGCGACGCTCGAGCGCTCACTCGACCTGATCGGCGTGTTCTTCTTCGCGGTGTCAGGGGGACTGCTCGCGGTGCGCAAGGGCTTCGAACTCGTTGGCGTCGTCGCACTGTCGCTCGTCACCGCGCTCGGCGGTGGTGTGATTCGTGACGTCGTACTCGGGGCAACTCCGCCGACCGCGTTCAACGACGTGCTCTACCTCGTCGTGCCGCTCAGTGCCGCCGGGCTCGTCTTCGTGGCGCACCAGCCCATCGATCATCAGTTCGTCAAGCCGGTGCAGTTCTTCGACGCGGCGGGGCTCGGGCTGTTCGCGGCGACCGGCGCTGTCAAGGCTGCGGCGTTCGAAGTGAGCGCCGTGGGCGCCGTGCTCATCGGTGTGATCGCCGCGGTCGGTGGCGGCATCGTGCGCGACGTCCTTGCCAACGAGCCGCCCCATCTCTTCCACCCGGAGAGCCGCCTCTACGCGATCCCTGCAGCGCTGGGTGCAACGGTGATCGTGGTCGCGTGGCGCAACGGCTTCTACTCGGGCGGGGTGGCGATCGGCGCCGCCGTGGGCGTTTCGGTCCTTCGCCTTGCCGCGATCCGATTCGGCTGGCGCGCCCCCGCGCCACGCCGAGCCTGAGCGCCCTCGACAGGAATCAGCGCCCTCGACAGGAATCGAACCTGTGACCTATCGCTTAGGAGGCGACCGCTCTATCCAACTGAGCTACGAGGGCAGGTGAGCGAGTCTACGAATCGAACCCTCGACCTGTCGCTGAGGAGGCGATGCAGCGTCACGCGTCGTCGAAGAACTTTGCCACGGAGGCGGGAACGATCCACACGCCGACGCCGGCAACGAGTGAACCGATGATGGTGATCACCCAGGCGTCGACCGATGGGGTGACGAGCTGGAAGTAGTCACGAATGAACGGGACCACCATGACGACCACGTACATCGCCGCCATCGCCGCCGCAAGGCCGACCTTCCACAGATGCATGGGGCGGCTCACCACGACGAGCACGACCAGGCCCGCAGCGAGCAGCGTGATCGTTGCCGCGGTACGAGCTTCGGCCAGTTCGATGCCGTCGAGTCGTCGTACGAGTTCGTAGACCGTGTACGCACACGCTCCTGACGCGATACCAGCCGGAATCGAGTAGCGCAGCACACGTTGCAAGAACCCGGGCCGCACCAGCGCCTCGTTGGCCGAAAGCGCGAGGAAGAAGCCGGGGATACCGATCGAGAAGGTGCCGATGAGGGTGAGCTGTCGGGGCAGGAACGGGAACGGCGCGCCCGAGATGCCGACAAGAAGGGTCAGGAGCACCGCGTAGGTGGCCTTGGTGATGAAGAGATTGGCCACGCGCTCGATGTTGTTGATGACGCGGCGGCCCTCGGCCAGCACACGCGGCAGCGTCGAGAAGCGGTTGTCGAGCAACACCAACTGAGCCACAGCTCGGGTCGACGAGCTGCCGTCACCCATGGCGATGCCCATGTCGGCGTCTTTGAGTGCGAGCACGTCGTTCACGCCGTCGCCGGTCATCGCGACCACGTGCCCACGACTCTGGAGCGACTTGACCATCGCCCGCTTCTGGTGCGGAGTCACCCGGCCGAAGACCGCGGTCGAGGTGACCTTGTCGGTGAACGCGGCTTCTTCGCGTTCGTGGTCGGGCAGCGTGCGTGCATCCGTGCCGGTTTCGGCATCGGGAACACCGGCGCGGCGAGCGACGGCGGCAACCGTGGCCGGATTGTCGCCCGAGATGACCTTGATCGTCACACCTTGGCCGCGGAAGAACTCGAGAATCTCGGGAGCGTCGCTGCGCACGGTGTCTTCGAGTGTCACGACAGCGAGCGGTGTCAACACCTCAGGCTGCTGCTCTCCCTGATGCGGACCGTCTGCGTGGCTGAGGATCAGAACTCGACTCCCGGCGTCGGCGCGCTCGCCGACGAGCGCGAGCGTGTCGGCGTCGTTCGGGTCGACCAGGATCTCCGGTGCACCGAGGTAGTACGACCCGCGGCCCTCGAAGTGCGTGGCCGCCCACTTGCGCGCTGAGCTGAAGGGTGTGACGGCGTCGGCCGCCCAGTCGGCGGGTGCGTCGTGTGCGGTGATGATGGCGGCGAGTGTCGGATTCGGCTGAGGGTCGGCGCCACCCAGCGCGCCGAGCGCGTCGTTCACGTGCTTGGCGTCGACGCCGGGCAGCGGCAGCACGCCGCCATAGCTGATCTCTCCGGTGGTGATCGTGCCGGTCTTGTCGAGGCACAACGTGTCGACGCGGGCGAGGAGCTCGACCGACGACAGTTCCTTGGCCAGGGCCTTGCGGCGGGCGAGGGAGATGATGCCGACGATGAAGGCGAGGCTCGTCAGCAAGACGAGGCCGTCGGGGACCATGGCGACCGCTGCCGCCACGGTGCCTTGGAGCGCCTCTTGCCAGCGGTCGACCTCGTCGCTCGCGAGCTGACGGAATAGCAAGAGGAGTGCGGCCGGCGGGATGATGAACGTGAGCCAGCGCAGGATCTTGTTGACGCCGCTGCGCAACTCGCTGTCGGCGAGCTTGAAGACGCGAGCCTCCTCGGCGAGTTTTGCCGCGTAGCTGTCGCCGCCGATCGCTGTTGCCACGTACAACCCGGATCCGGACGAGACGAAGCTGCCCGACATGACCGAGTCGGACGCTGCCTTGGTCACCGGGTCGCTCTCGCCGGTCAGCAGCGACTCGTCGATGTCGAGGCCGACCGCGGAGGTGACGTCACCATCGACCACCACCTGGTCACCCGGCTTCAGCACCAGCACCTCGTCGGCGACGACCTCGCTCACCGCGAGCTCGACCTCGGCACCGTCGCGACGCGCCGTTGCCTTCGGCGCGTTGAGTAACTCGAGTTGATGCAGGGTGCGGCGAGCTCGCAGCTCCTGGACGACGCCGATGACGGAGTTCGACACCACCACGCCGGCGAACAGAGCGTCGGCCGGGTAGCCGGCAACGAGGATCAGGACGAACAGCGTGGAGATGATCGCGTTGACCGGGGTGAAGACGTTGGCGCGAATGATCTCGCTCAACGACCGAACCGGAGCGTCGGGCACGTCGTTGGTGCGCCCGTCGGCACGACGTTCGGCGACCTGGGCCGCGGTGAGTCCGGTGGAAGTGTCGACCGCCGAAGTGCTCATGTGCGAGGGACAATATCTTGCGCATCGACCGTGCGCTCTCAGGGGGCGCCGTGTCTGAGAACATGGCGGTATGGAAATCCAAGAACGCCACAATCCGTCATTCTCCGTCGCCCGAGTGCTGCTCGGGCCAGGCGAAGCAATCCGGGCCGAGTCCGGATCGATGATGGCGATGGCCCCCGACATCGCGCTCGACGCGAAGATCGAAGGCGGCATGATGAAGGGCCTCAAGCGCAGTGTGCTCGGCGGCGAGTCGTTGTTCATCACGTCGGCCACTGCTGGGCCTCAAGGCGGTTGGATCGACCTCGCTCCATCGCTTCCCGGCGACCTCACCACGTTCGACATCACGCCCGACGCTCCGCTGTTCATCCAGAAGGGATCCTTCCTGTGCGCGGAGCACGGCGTCGAGATCGACACCAAGTGGGGCGGTATGAAGAACCTGTTCGGCGGTGAAGGCGGATTCTTGCTGCGTGCCTCGGGTCAGGGCAAGGTCGTCGTCTCGCTCTACGGCGCGCTCGACCGCTTCCCGCTTGCGGCCGGCCAGCAGGTCATCGTCGACACCAATCACATGGTGGCCTTCCACGAATCCGTCACGATGGAACTGAAGAAGGCCGCCGCAGGTAACTGGAAGTCGATGAAGACCGGTGAGGGTCTGGTGTTCTTGTTCACCGGGCCGGGCGAGCTCGTCATGCAGTCCCGTAACCCCGACGACATCGTCCAGTACGTCGCGGCGAACATGCCCGGCTCGCGAAACTGATCTCACAGCTTCAGATTTCCTCTTGACCTGGAGTGCGCTCCAGGTTGTTCACTGGGTTCATGACCACAACGACCGACGAAGTCAACGGCTTGTCACCGGCATCGATGGCCGCCCAGACCGGCGTCTCGATCGACACCTTGCGCTACTACGAGCGCGAGGGTTTGATCGACCCGGTCACCCGCGCATCAAACGGACATCGTCGCTACAGCAGCGACGATGTCTTGTGGGTGCAAGTGCTGCGCTGCCTACGCGACACCGGCATGACCATCGAGCAGCTGCGCCGCTACTGCGAACTCGGCCAGCAGGGTGAGAGCACCGAATCCGAGCGGCGCGAACTCCTTGAGACGCATCGCCGCGAAGTCGAAGCGCAGATCGATGTCCGGCGCGAAGCGCTGCGCCTCATCGATCACAAACTGACCTTCTACCGAAGGGAGCAGGCATGAGTTTCGGCGCAGAGACCCTCGAACCGTACGTCCAGGTCGGTCGCAGCGGGCTGGTTGTCTACCGCGTCGGGTTGGGGACGATGCAGTTCGGGTGGTCGGTCGACGAGGCTGGCTCGTTCGATGTGCTCGATGCGTATGCGGAGGCCGGCGGCAACTTCATCGACACCGCAGATTGCTACACCGAATGGTCCTCAGACATGGGTGGCCCCGTCAACGCAGGAGGCGTGTCCGAGGAGATCATCGGGAAGTGGCTCGCGAGTCGTGGCAACCGCGACGAGATGGTGATCGCCACGAAGGTCCGTGCTGCGATGGGGGTCGGATTCTCCGAAGGTCGAAACACACGGCACCAGCGCGAAGGGCTGTCGCGCGGCTGGATCATGAGAGCGTGCGATGACAGCTTGCGTCGACTCGGCGTCGATCACATCGACTTGTACCAGGTGCACTTCATCGATCCGCTGGTGCCCATCGAAGAAACGCTCGGCGCGCTGACCGACCTGGTGCGCGCTGGCAAAGTCCGCTACATCGGCTGCTCCAACTTCTCGGCGTGGCGGCTCGTCGAAGCGTTGTGGGCGTCGGATCGGCTCGGCCTCGAAGCGTTCGTCTCGGTACAGCCCGAGTACAACCTGCTCGACCCCGCTCGGTCCGATGTGGAGATGGAGCTCGCTCCGATGTGCTCGCACTATGGCGTCGGTATGGTCCCGTACAGCCCGCTCGGCGGTGGGCTGCTCACCGGAAAGTATCGGCGAGACGCACCGCTGCCTGCGAGCGTGCGTGCCGAGGAGAACTCCGAGGTGCGCTTCAGTGACAAGAACTGGGACATCATCGAGACGCTCGTCGCGGTTGCTGACGAGATTGGTCAGACTCCGGCACAGCTCGCCGTCAACTGGCTCCGTTCCAAGCCGTGGGTCAGCAGCCCGATCGTCGGTGCGAACACGGCCGAACAACTTCGGAACACGATCGCGGGCCTCGATGCCGCTGTGCCCACCGAGGCAATCGAGCGTCTCGACGCCGTGAGTAGCTTCCGCCGACACCGGCCTTCGCTCGAAGTGTGACGGTTACCTGACATGTTCAGGTCGACGCCAGGATGGCCTCGGCAAGACGGTCCGCGATCTGTGCGCCGATGAGTGCATCGCCGACCGCGTTGGTGTGCACGCCGTCGTCGGGAAAGTGGCCCGGGTGGAAGTTGACGAAGTTTGCTTCGTCGACGTCGCCGTCGTTGTCGAGATCGGTGCCCTGGAACGACGTGAACAACATCGGTAGATCGCGTCGGGCGAGTACGTCATTGAGGATGTTCGTGCGAGCGTTCGCATTGCACTGCACCGGTATCGGACGGTTGAAGCTCTTGAGTCGGTCGAACATCGCGTCGTTGATGCCGAATGCGGGAACGACCACGGGCTGGATACCGATTGCCGTGAGGTAGTCGACGACTCGTTGCATTTCGTCGGCAATCACCGGTGCGAGGGCGGTTGCCTCGACGTTCTGCACGACGTTGAGATCGATGCTCGTCGCGGGCAGCACCACGACGTCGGGGTTGTCGGCGCTCGGAGGGAAGATGGATGTGACCCAGCTGTAGAGGGCGACGCCGTTCGCACCTTCGAGCGGGTACTTCGTGGCGAGTCCGGGCCGCGACAGGTTGTCGAACCGCAACGACGGGTTGCCGGTGAAGAATCTGAGCCGATTTCGAATGAGGCTGATCAGGATCGTGTTTCGCCCGCCAGGGCCCAGCGATTCGAAGTACATCGAGTCACCCACGATCGCCACGTGGTCGATCGGGCCAACGAGTGGCGGGGGTTCATGGCGAGCGCGGGTTGCCAGCTCGTTGCCGTTGGTCGAGGCTCGTCCATCGAGCAGCGGCGCCCCGGCGCGTGCTTGCGGTCCGGCGACGAGCGCGGCGATGAGCACGACGACCGCGAGCTGCTGTCGTGAGGTACCCCCCGGACCGATCACGACCATCGAGTGTGCCACGTTTGTTCGAACCCATGAAACGGCGCTCTTCTTGGATTCAGCGAGTTGCGCCGATGACGTCCACCAATCGTTCGCTGATCTGCTCCGCCATCAGCTCGTGGCCGATCTCGTTCGGGTGCAGCCCATCGTCGAGGACGAGACCCGGATTGAAGTCGACGAAGAGATGTTCGTCGGGCGATCCGTCGTGGTCGCCATCAAGCCCGATGAACCGGGGGAAGAGCATCGGTAGATCACTCCGGTCGATCGCCGCGTTCAGTGCCTGCGACCGACGATGTGCGTCGCAGTTGACTTCCACGCCGAGGTCGAGGCTCTTGACGGCGTCGTACATTTCGTCGTTCACACCGAAGGTCGGAACGATCACCACCTGCATTCCACGTGCCTCGAGTTCGTCGACGATGTCGCCGAACGCTGTGACCAATCTCGGGACCAGCTCGCCGATCGGCGTCTGCGCATTGAGGTTGAGGTCGATCGAGGTCGCGGCCAGCACGACGAGGTCGGGCAGGTGGGCGCCGTCGGGAAAGATCTGGGGGAGGTAGTCGGCCACATTGATGAAGCCGAGCTCCCGGGCCCCGGTCGGAAAGGCGGTTGCGAGCCCGGGCCGCGAGAGGTTCCGTACTCGAATCGTCGGATCTCCGAGTTCGGCACGCAGAATCGACTGGACTCTGGGCACCAGACTGTTCGTCGGCCCGAAGTCGATCGTGGCATGGTCGAAGTAGAGCGAGTCGGCAACGACCACGATGTCGTCGATGGGCCCTGTCAGCGCCGGCTGAGGAAACGCGAGCCGGCGTGCCGACGCAAGCTGGTGGATCGGCGCTGACTGTTCGGGAGGTGTGGATGTGCCGTGGGCTGCGCCGATGTCGACGAGGGCGAGCGCGGCCAACGCGGTGAGTACGCTCACGAGCGACGTTCGTCGACGGCTCACGCCGGGAAGTCTGGCACGCGGGCGCCGCGTCGAACTGATGCCGTCGGGCCCGTTTCGCCGACGACGACCAGAAGCCGCTCGCCCCACCGGGCGATCAGTGCACCGGCAGGAAGACCGCCGAGCGTTGCGCCGATGCCGGCGCCTGCGAGGATGATCGAGACGAGCCCCAGCGAGAACCCTGACCGCGTCAAGTACAAGGGGAGCACCGGGATCATCAACGCGATGCCGACGGTCCCGGCGATGACCGGGAAGTACACCGGAATCGCCAGCGTGCGAAGTGCCGGTCTGATCGGCGACCGCTCGTCTGACACGTTTCGAAGGTACTCGGGATGCCCCCTCGACGCCGTTGGGGAAAGTAGGCCATGATGAAGCACGGCCAACGCTGCGATCGACCGCGACGTGTCGACGCGCAGCGCGAACAGAACGGGGAACGGATGAGACAGTTGTCGGGGCTTGACGCGAGCTTCC
>CALICC010000335.1 GCA_938049325.1 uncultured Ilumatobacter sp.
GGATCGTCGAACACGCGCTGCTCCGGCAGCAGGTCGGTGACCGCGTCGGGCACCTGGTGGTACACCTTGCGCGCTTCGAGCACCGTGGCGTCGATTGCGTCGGGATCGAATCGTCCCGCTTCGAACTGCGCCGGGATCAGCCGAGTTTCGAAGAACTGACCTCGCGACAACCCCGTGACCACAACCGGGATGCCGAGCTCCTCGGCACGCGCGACCGCCTTGGTGTAGATCGTCTTGTAGCAGCCCTGGCACACATTGGCGTGCCGGTCGAGGCTGTCGCGGAAGATCTCGTTCATCGCATCGGTCGTGGCGAACTCGTGTGTGATCCCGAGCGCTTCGATGCTGCGGCGGACGTTCTCCTTCGCTCCCTCGGAGATGAAGCCGTTGTCGAGGGTCAACGCATGCACACGCCAGCCGCGCTCGACCAATTGATAGAGCGCGTACGAGGAATCCTTGCCACCCGACAGCAGGTGCAGGCAGTCGTAGTCGCCCGTGCTACGGGCGCGCGCCCGCTGCAGCTCGTCGTCGAGGTCGTCTTCGGTCTTGAACCACGATTCGGTCTGCGACACGACGCGATCGAACGACCGGCAGACCGAACACACGTCGTCGGAGTCGAGTTCGACGCCGGGGACGTCGAGACCGAGGCCACAGCGAACGCAGCGGTGCGGCGATGCGCGTTCGGCCGGTGTCCACAGACGAACCACGGCGCTCGCGACGTTGGGGTGGGCAACCAGCGCTGCTTCGACTTCGGCAGGCTCGAGGCGGACCCCGTTGACCTTCATCTGATCGTCGAGTCGGCCGCCGTACACCGTCACTCCGGGGCGTTCGACTCGGACTCGGTCACCGGTGCGGTACCAGAGGCCGCGCTCGGCACCTCCGAGCTGGCCGGGAACGTGGTCGAGTTCGACGAACCGCTCTGCCGAGAGATCGGGACGGCCGAGATACCCCGTGGCCATGCCGACGCGACGGACGTACAACTCGCCCCACGCTCCGACGGGCGTCGGGTGACCGGCCTCGTCGAGGATCGCGATCTCACTGCCGGGTGACGCAGTTCCGATCGGGACGTCGATGCCGACATCGAGCATTGGATCCCACTCGTGGATCATGCATCCGACCACAGCTTCGGTCGGGCCGTATTCGTTGAAGATCCGAACGCCTGGCTGGCAGGTGTCACGGGTCGACTCGGCCACCGGGCGTCGGAAGGCTTCGCCGCCGACCACGATCGTCGACAGGGGACGTTTGGTGTCGGCGAGACGAGCGAACACTTCGAGCTGCGCAGGCGTTGCCTTGAGGAACGTGATCCGGTCGTCGTCTGCGATTCGACCGAGGGCGACGATCGGGTCTCCCCCGAAAACGACCACCTTGCCACCGGCGACGAACGACACGAAGAGGCTCGTGATCGTGAGGTCGAAGATCAACTTCGAGTGCAACGCGACGGTCGGCGCCGCCTCGGGATCGCAGTACGAGTTCACTGCGAACGCGAGGTAGTCGGCGAGTCCCCGATGCGAGATCGGAACCCCTTTGGGTTCTCCGGTCGAACCCGACGTGTAGAGCACGTAGGCGATGTCGTCGAGCGCGACATCCGCCGGAGATCCGTCACCCGGTTCCCCACCGCGATACTCGTTCGCCTCTGCGAGGTCATCGACGATCAACACCAGATCAGCATCTGCCTCGATCGCCGCATGGCGGGTCGCCGGATCGGCGGGGTCGAGCATCACGAACGCGGCACCTGCTCGCAGCACCGCGTGCACGGCGACGAGGACGTCGACCGAGCGTTCCATCCGAAGGCCCACGCGCCGTCGCGGCTCGACGCCCTGGTCGCGCAACCACGCCAGTGTCTGCGTGACGCGCTGATCGAAGTCGGCAGCGGTGACCGCCCCCGCGGGATCCTCGGCGACTTCCCAGTCGGGACGGGCGAGCAGCGCGTTGCGCACCGCGTCGTGGACGCACTCGGTCGGTGCCGCAGGCGTCGGCGGTGTGAGCACGGCGAGTTCGGACAGTTCGTCGACGGTCGCGAGCCTGACGTCGCTCAACGGTGCCGCCGGATCAGAGACCATTGCTGCAACCATCGCTGCGACGTGCCCAGCAACGCGTTGCTGGCCACCCGCTGAGGTGAGCGCTTCGTTCACGTCGAGCTGAACGTCGAGGCCGCCGCCGTAGTCGACCGCATGCAGCCGAAGGGAGTGCGCCGGGTCGACGTGCGGGGCACGAATCCACTGTGCGTCGACCGGCATGGCTGCGAAGTCGGGGTAGTCGGCGTCGAACACGTTGACCACGAGCTCGAAACCGTCGACCACCCCGTCGCCGCGGCGAGCGGCCAGCAACATCTTGAAGATCGCTCGGAGCGTTCGGTCGAACAGCGACGTACCGCTATCGCCTGGCTCGACCACCACCGTGACCGGGTGCAGTGCCATGAGCGGTCCGATGACCTGCTGGCCCGTACCGGATCGGTGGTGGACCGGCATGCCGATGATGAACTCGTTGCGACCGTCGAGCCGATGCATCGTCGCGGCGAGCGCGCTGGCGAACACGGCGGCCTTGCCGAGCTCGGGGCTCAGTGCCCGGTATGCATCGTCCAACGCCGCGTCGAGGGCTGCACGATCGACGTCCACCGGGGCACGAACGCTCGACGTGGTCGACGCTCCGCGAACACCAAAGGGCTGCAGCGGCCGATGGCGGACGCCGCTCGGCGCGTCGGTCGAGGCCTCCCGATCCGACGATGCCACGTAGTCGGCGAACGAGGTGCTCTCAGCACCGGTGACGGCGCCGTCGGCGTGCTCGTACGCCGACGCGGTCGCTCGGTACACGAGCGCCTGGCTGAGCCCATCGGTCGCGACGTGGTGGACGTCGAGCCACCACGTCCACTCATCGGCCGAGTGCCGAAGCAACACCGAGTCATACACACACGTCGTGGCATCGATCGGGCGCTGCACACGAGAGCGCGCCCACGCCTCCACGTCGCCTGACGCGAGATCGGTGACCAGGGTGGTTGCTGGTTGACGAGCCAGCACCCGTGCGATCGGGCGGTCATCGACGTCGGCGACGACCAGGCGCAACGCATCTGACGCAGCGACGACCCGGTCGAACGCGGCGACGAACCTGTCGGGGTCGAGCGCGCCGGCGATGCGGTGCAGCGTCGCCATGTTCGCAACCGGAGCCGCCGGGTAGAGGCGCTGGCTGGTCCAGACTTCTCGCTGGAGTCGCGTCAACTCGAACTCGCGCTCGATCCGCGCCGAAACAGCGACCGGCTGTGTTGTCACGACTCGGTGAGCGCGCCACGCGACCGGGCGTAGGTCACCATGCTGTCGACGGTTTGGAAGTTCTCGAGCACCACGTCGACCGGATCGATCACGATCGAGAGTTCGTTCTCGATCCAATCCGAGATCATCACCACGCCGAGCGAGTCGACCAGACCGGTCAAGAGCAGGTCGGTATCACCGTTGATCTCGCCTTCGTTCGGCGCCACGTCGGCCACGATGAACGCGGTCAGCTGAGTAGCGAATTCATCGGCGGGACGCACAGTTTCATTCTCCATCGGAATCGACGTGGAAAGCTAACCGCTCGACGCACGACGCGCCTGGCTGAGCACTGCATTCCGGTCGATTTTCCCTGTGGCGGTCTGCACCAGACTCGCGACGACCACGAGGTCGATGGGCACTGCCGCCCTGGGGTGGCGCGCCGCGACGGCACGCTGCACATCGCGCAGCGTGACCACCGCTCCACGGTCCGTCTCAACCACCGCCACCAGGCTGAGATCTCCATCGATCAGATCGGCCACCATCGCGGCCTCGATCACGCCATCCACCTGGCGAAGCGTCAGGTCGAGCGCCTCGAGTTCGACACGCTGCCCGCGGATCTTCACCTGGTTGTCGACGCGACCCAGAAACACCAGGTCGCCATCGTCGTTTGCCTCGGCCAGATCGCCCGTGCGGTACCAACGCGTCCGTGAGCGAGACGGAAACTTCCGGTCGATGATCGACGCCGCGGTGAGGTCGGGTCGATTCCAGTATCGATCCATCATCGTGCTGGTCGAGACCAGGAGCTCGCCCGGCCCACTCGGCGTTTCGTTGCCCGCCTCGTCGACCATCACGATCTCGGTCTCGGCCCACGCCCGACCAATCGGAATGGGGGCGTCCGGAGCTGGCGGTTCGGTGAGGTCGAACCGAGTGCACTGGTTGACCTCGGCAGGCCCGTAGATGTTCGAGACCGACGCACCGGGCAACGCCGTCATCAGATCGGCCAGTTCGTCCGGCGGGTACGACTCACCGCCGTACAGCACCCATCTGATCGACGTGAGGTCACGCGTGTCGAGGGCGCCTCGACCGGTCAGCTGACGGAGCACGTACGGAACGGAGTACCAGACGGTGACCTGCTCACGTTCGACCAGCTCGGAAACATTCGCTGGAAACCGCAAGATGGCGTCGGGCACGACTGTGACCGAGCAACCGACGTAGGGCGCGGCGTACAACTCGAATGTCGACTGGTCGAAGTGGAGGCTCGCGATGTTGGCCAGGCGATCGTCAGCGCGGAGCTCGTAG
This sequence comes from uncultured Ilumatobacter sp., assembly GCA_938049325.1. GTDB lineage: Bacteria > Actinomycetota > Acidimicrobiia > Acidimicrobiales > Ilumatobacteraceae > Ilumatobacter_A. The sequence continues at coordinate 4,539 of CALICC010000335.1, forward strand.
GCCGCAGCGGCCAACCGGGCATACGCGAGTGCGCTCCGGTGAGAGTGCACGATCCCTTTCGGCTGGCCCGTCGAGCCCGAGGTGTAGATGATGTACGCCGGGCTGTCGGCATCGATCACAACCGGATCGGCAACGGCACGCGATGCCAGTGCGTCCCAGTCCACGATCGCGATCGACGAAGCTGCGCCCGGCAGCGCGTTGATCGACGATCGAACCACCGCGGCTCGCAACGTCACCGATTCGACCAGTTGATCGAACACGTGCTGGCGAGCGTCGGTGATCAACACCTCCACTCCGGCGTCGGACAGTACGGACGACGCATGTTCGGGCGGTGCGAACGGGTCGATCGGCACCATCACCGCGCCGCTGCGCAGCACGGCGTGCACGGCAACAAACGATGCCACCCCCTTCTGGAGATGCACGCCCACGCGGTCGCCCGGTGCGACGTCGAGTTCGATCAGCGCGCTGGTCAGCCGACCGACGGCCTCGACGAACGCTGCATAGGTCAGTGTGTCGGTTCCGTCGCTCACAGCCGGCGCCGACGCCGTGATCTCGTTCCGGCTCAGGTCGAGAAGATCCGAGAGCACCGTGAGGTCTTCTCGCCCCCGACCGATTGAACTTCCAATAGAGTCCGGCATCGGAAGCGAATGGTACGAGCGTCATCCACGCTTCGCCGCAGCACCGAACAACCGTTGCTGACCCACGAGCCACACCATGACCATGCGACTCACCACCAACGGGTACGAACTCGACACGTCGCCCGAACGGTTCGGCGTTCTCGAGACGGCGGACGAACTGTTGGGCGACGACGCCGCGCTCAGTGAGGCGATGGCGGAGCGCGGCTACCTGTTCTTCAAGGGGCTGTTGCCGAGCGAGACGGTGCTGGCAGCACGTCACGAGATCCTCACGAAGTACGCGATCCTCGGCGAGATCGACGATCGTCATCCGATCGACGACGCGATCGCCGGCGACGGTCATGCGGTCGCTGACGCGAACTTACGGGCGTTCTCCGAGAGCGTCCGGTCGGGGTACCACTACCGATCGGTGACCGACCACGAACGAGTGACGGCCGTACACGAAGCGCTGCTCGGCGGCCCGGTGCGATCGTTCGACTTCCGCTGGCCCCGATTCGTTCGACCGGGCGAAGGATGCGGGTTCCACTGCGACGGGCCGTACATGAACCGGGGGACGTCGCGCATCGTGTCGAGCTGGATTCCGCTCGGCGGTATCCGTCGCTTTGAAGGGTCGCTGTTGCTGCTCGAGAACAGCCACCGTTCCGAGCGGCTCCACAACGGGTACCTGCAAGCCGACGCCGACGCCGACGGGCTCGAATGGCTCGACGCCGACCCCGTCGTCACGCAGGAGAAATACGGCGACCGTTGGCTCACCACCGACTTCGAACCGGGCGACGTTCTCTGTTTCGGCATGCACACGCTGCATGGTGCACTCGACAACCTCTCCCCCGTCGGGCGCTGTCGACTGTCATCCGACAGCCGATATCAGCGGATCGACGAGCCGGCCGACCCGCGATGGAACGGCAAGCGCATCGAGGGGCACGGCGGCTCGCGCGTCTTCTACCCCGGTCTCGGTCAGTGGAACAATCGCGACTTCCAAGACGAGTGGAAAGATGTCGACGAACGCGGCCGCCTCGAACTGCGCGACACCATGGACCAGCGATGACCGACAACCACAACGACACAACCGGCATCGACGCCCAACTCCTCGCGCTCGCTCACGCCATGACCGATCTCGACCATCCGGTCAAGGTCGACATGGCGACCTGGGCGAGGGAACATCTCGCACAGCACGATCGAGTCGAGGCCGACCACGAGAGCCGATTCGCCGAGGCCGACTGGCAACGCCTCGCCGACCGCGGCGTGATGAAGATGATCAATGGCGTCGACGTCGGCGGGAGCGGCGCTGACCTCGCAACGATGCTGCTCACACTCGAAGGCCTCGGGCACGGTTGCCGCGACAACGGACTCAACTACGCACTGGTGAGCCAGATGCTGAGCACCCAGGTCGCCCTCGAACGGTTCGGCACACCCGACCAGCACGCTCAATGGCTGACGCCGCTGATGAACGGCGAGCTCTTCGTGGGATTCGGGATGACCGAACCCGGCGCAGGCTCGGACGCGTACAGCATCTCGACCACGGCCGAACCGCTGCCGGACGGTTCGTACAAGATCAACGGCCACAAGGCGTACATCACGTTCGGGTCTCGGTTCGACATGGCGCTCGTGTTCGCGACCACCGATCCGAAGCTCGGCCGCTGGGGCATCACGGCATTCCTCGTTCCGGGCGATACCGAGGGCGTCGAGCGCGGCCTCAACCGCGCCAAGATGGGCATGCGCACCACACCGTTCGGCGACATGACGTTCACCAATGTGATCGTGCCCGGCAGCGCCGTGCTCGGAGCTCCCGGTTCCGGCGCTGCGATCTTCAACGCCGTGCTGGAAGTCGAGCGCAGTTACGTGTTCATCACGCAGGTCGGCGCGATGCAACGTCAACTCGACGACGCCATCGCGTTCGCCACCGGCCGCGAGCAAGGTGGTGGACCGATCAGCTCACACCAGGCAATCGCACACCGTGTCGTCAGTCTCAAAGAACGCCATGAAACCGCCCGACTCTTCGTCTACCGTGCAGCCATGGCGAGCGCAGCCGGCAACAACGTGTCGATGGCGTCAGCCCTCGCCAAGATCGCCGCCTGCGATGCGGGGATCGCGTCGGCGATCGATGCCGCCTCGATCCATGGCGCACGCGGCTACGTCTCCGAGTACGAAGTCGAGCGCGATCTGCGCGACGCGATGGGCGGGCTGGTTTACTCAGGGACGTCCGACATCCAACGCAACATCGTCGCTCGCCAATTAGGACTCTGATGCCTTCCACACGTTCCGTCATCTCACTCTTCGTTGCCGCGCTGATCGGCACACTGGCGCTCGCTGTTCCCACCGGAACGACCGAAGCGCACTCCGGTACGCAGAGCTACGTGTACTTGGAGATCTATGACGATGCGATCTTCGGTCGTGTCGAATATCCGATCACCGATCTCAATCGCGTGGTGGGGTTCGACGTCGACGAAGACGACATCGATGCGGCCCTGACCGACCTGGAGGCCCAGCGCGAACGGTTGGTCGAGTACACCAGCGAGCACCTCACGCTGTACCCGACCGACGGTGCACCTGGAGACTGGACGTTCGAGTTCACCGAGGTCAGCACGCTCGAGGAGTCGTCGGGCAACTACGGGATTCTCAGCTTCGAGATCGAACAGCGCTTCGATCCCACCCCGCGAGTGTTCAACATCGACTATGACGGCATCATCGAAGGAGACGGTGACCGCGACGCGTTCCTGCTGATCGCCACCGACTTCGGCAGCGGCACGTTCAACAACGAGGCCGGCACGTTCTTGCGTTTCACCTCCGGAACGACGTCGCAAGTCGTCGATCTCGACGATTCGTCGTTCTGGAAGGGCGTGCGCGGCACGATCGGACTCGGCGTCGAACACATCCGGATCGGCACCGACCACATCCTCTTCGTCATGGCGCTGGTGCTGCCCGCCGCGATGGTGTTCACCCGTCGACGCACCGACGATTCCGCCGACGAGCCACGCGGCGTCTGGGAGCCCTCCGCGAGCTTCACGTCGTCACTGTGGCGGGTCCTCAAGATCGTCACGATGTTCACGGTCGCCCACTCGATCACGCTGGCGATCGGCGGCTTCGAAGTGCTCGAACTGTCTCCTCGACTCGTCGAATCGATCATCGCCATCTCGATCGCGATCGCGGCGCTGCACAACATCCGACCCATCTGGGCCAACAAGGAATGGATGATGGCTTTCGGCTTCGGACTCTTCCACGGCTTCGGGTTCGCGGGCCTGCTGAGCGAACTCGGGCTGACACGCAGCAATCGTTTCGTCTCGCTGCTGGGCTTCAACATCGGCGTGGAGATCGGACAGGCCGCGATCATCTTGATGATCTTCCCGATTCTCTTCTTGATGCGCCGCACTCGCGCGTTCGTCCCACTCATGAACATCGGGTCGGTCGTGCTTGCACTCGTCGCACTGGCGTGGGCGACCGAGCGCATCTTCGACTACGACACCGACGTCAACGCACTGGTTGATCCCGTCTTGCGTTGGCCGCGCTCGGCCCTCGTGCTGCTGGCGGTACTCGCGTGTGCCGCAGGGCTCTACGCCTATGATCGGTCGCGTGGGGCGCTGCGCCCGGTTGTCGCTGCGGAATCCGACGATCCGCCGGCGGCCGCCGACGACCGCGCCGACGAACTCATCGACGCGTAGCCCGCACCACACCCTGGGCGTCGGCCGCGAACACTATCGTTCGCGCCGATGGCAACTCGATGGGCGACGCTCCTGTGGCTCGCCGTGGCGACGTTGCTCGGGTGGTCACTCTTCGACCACCTGCCGTACGCCGATCTCGACCGGAGTTGGGCACTCGGGCTGCACCTCGCGCATCTCGATGGCTACGGGTTCGGCGGCGACGTCGTGTTCAACTACGGCCCGCTGGGGTTCGTCGCTCGACCGATGGCGGGCACCGGGTCGCTCTACGCCATCGGTGTCATCGCCACGCTGCTCCTCACCGTCGTGGCGGCGTGGCTCGTGTTCTCGACGCTCGAGATGCTCGGCGTCGCGCTGCATGCACGCGGAGCCGCAACCGCTCTCGTGCTGCTCGTCGCCCCGGCGGAGAACCTGCTCGTCGAGTTGCTCCTGGTGCTCGGCGCCGTCTGGCTGGTCACGCACCTCCGCAGACGCGGGCCACCAATGCCCTCGACGTTCGCCGCTCTCGGTGTTGGCGTGGTCGTGCTCAGCCTCATCAAGGTGTCCGTGGCTCCACCCGGGCTGCTCGTGGTCGGCATCGCCGCCGCTGTCTGCGGGCTCCGTCATGTGCAAGCCGCCGTCATCGGAGCGGTCCTGAGCGGCCTCGGAGTCTGGGTGGTTGCAGGTCAGCGACTCGGTGACATCCCGGCGTGGGTGCGCGGCGTCGCGGATGTCGCCAGCGGTCACGTGTCGGCCATGAACACCGACGATCCTTCTCGACGGTGGGAGTACATCGCGGTCGCCGTGATCGCCATCGTCGTGGTCGGACTGGTCGCCGATCGCCGCACGCGAGAACAGCTCCGCGAGCGCGACGTCGCTGCCGTGCTGACGGTCGTCGTCGGGCTCCTGATCGGCTGGTTCGTCGTGCGCCAGGGCTTCACTCGCCACGGCGCTCGGACTCGGCTGGTCTTCTTCACCGCGTCCTGGATGGTCGCAGCGTGGTCCCCGTGGAGTCGGATCGAGCGGAGGCGGCGGACGGGGCTCGCGCTCGCTGTCGCCGGATCAAGCCTGGCGTTTGTTCTGGCTGCCGGGTCACTCACTCGTCTGGTCAATCCGGTGACCCCGCTCGACGACGTCCGCGAGAGCGCCCGCCTCGTCGTCTCCAGCGGCTACCGCGAGACACAAGTAGCTGAAGCTCGATCCGCCGCGCAGGCCGCGTACGCGATCCCGGACTCCATGCTGGCGACCATCGGGTCGCAGCCCGTGCTGGTCGAGCCGATCGAGATCGGGGCCGCCTGGGCCTACGACCTGACGTGGACGCCGATGGTGACGCTGCAGCGCTACATCTCCTACACCGACGAACTCGACCGTCGGAACGCAGCGGTACTGACGGCGCGCGAAGCTCCGCCATTCGTGTTGCGGCAACGCTTCATGGTGATCGATGGCCGGTACGCCCCGGGTGAGAGCCCTCGGTTCAACCAGGCGCTGCTGTGCGAGTACGACGTGATCGAAACGGGCGAACGCTGGGACCTGCTGCGACGGGTCGAGCGGCGTTGCGGCGAACCGAGGACACTCTCGTCGGTCGAGCTTGGCGTGGACGGCGAGGTTGCCGTCCCGGCCCCTTCCGATGGCCACGCACTGCTGGTGTCGATCGACTTCGAGCGTGGGCTGGTCGACCGCCTTGCGTCCGTGCTACTGAAACCGATCATCAACCCGAACATGACGGTGAACGGGCAGCCGTTCCGAACACTGCCAGCAACGTCGACCACTCCGGCGCTGCTGAGCGTGCCGCCCGAACTCGGTTGGGACATCGGCACCGGGCTGGTTCCCGACGTGACGACGATCGGCACCGACACGCCCGCTCTGATCACGTTCTCGGAGATGCCCGTCTCCACGTAGGGACCCGTCGGTCGTGGTGCTCAGCCGACCGTCACCGGTCAGGACGTGCCGAACGACATTGCCGAGGACGCGTCACCCGGCCATCGCAGAACCGTGTGCACGGCGGCCCAGTCGGGTTCGTGGAGCGCGAGGAACTCGGCGACCTCATCGGCTCGGTCGTTGCCAAGGCACAACCGACGCAGTGTCGACGGTACGCGGGTCGCGGGGTCTGCGGTGTTGCGTGCCAGCGGAGGACGCGGCATCTCCCACCGTTCGGGGCTGATGCCCATCTCCTCCAGGACTTCGACGAGATCGTCGCTGGTCGGGCCGTCAGGCCGTTCGATGTTCCAAAAGCGGTGCCACGCGTTGTTCCAGGCGGTCATCGGGTGCACCGTGGGTAGCACCAGCACAACAGCGAGTCGAGCTCGCCCGGTGAGCGCACCGAGAAACGGCTCGATCTCAGCGACGTTGTACGCCACGTGATGACACACGACCACGTCCGCGATCGACGCCTCCAACACCACCTCGGGCCACGCACCCTGGATTGTGCTCGAACGAGCGCCGGCCTCGGCTGCCGCGGTGGTGAACGCGGCGAGCATCGCTGGATCCTGATCGACGCCGATCACGCGAGCCGCCGGCGGCACCAACGACATCGCGGCGCGCCCGCCGCCACATCCGACGTCGAGCACCGAGCCGCCCTCTTTGGGCAGCACCGTGCGCGCTACCTCGGCCGACAGCACCGAGCGGTCGAGCGTGTCGTCGACGACGAACGACGCCGTCTCGTGCGCCCACGGCGACTGCGGCGCCTGGTCGAGAATGTGTTGGGGAATCGCCCACGCCGCCAGTTGTTCGGCCCATCGCTCGGCGGCCGTCATCTCACACCCAGAGATCTGTCAGCCCAGATCAGTCGGCAAGGATGCGGACCGGCAACACTCGCGGGCCGCGGATCTGACCGACAGACCACGTGACGTCACCTGCCAGTTCGAAGTTCGGGAACCGAGCAACGAACTCTTCGATCGCGACACGCAGCTCGAGTCGAGCGAGGTTCGAGCCCAGGCATCGGTGAATGCCCAGACCAAACGCCGCGTGGCGGTTCTGCTCGCGGTCGATGACGAACTTGTCAGGGTCCTCGAACTGTTTCGGGTCGTGGTTGGCCGCCGGGAATGGCAGGAGGACCCAGTCGTCCTTCTTCATCGGACAACCGTGGAAGTCGTTGTCCTTGGCAACCATGCGCGCCATCGTGACGGGCGCGTAGGCACGCAGGAACTCTTCGACGGCGAACGTCATGACCTCCGGATCGTCTTGGAGACGCTTGCGGTCGTCGGGACTCTGCGCCAGGTGCCACAGCGACGAGCCGATCGCCGACCACGTGGTGTCGATCCCGGCAACGAGCAGGAGCACGATCGCGCCGCCAACAATGTCGTCGGACAGCTTCTCACCGTTGAGTTCCTGGTTCATCAGGTAGCTCGTGAGGTCATCACGCGGATTCTCGCGGTGGTCGTCGATCTGTGCGCCGATGTAGTGGCCCAGATCGTCGAGACCGTCGCGAGTTCCTGGCTCTTCGTTGATGCGCTCGAGCGCGTCGTGAACGAACTTGCGGAAGAGCGCTTCGTCCTTCTCGGGGAACCCGAGCATCCGGCCGATCACGTTGACCGGGATGTGCTGTGCGTACTGCACCGCTGCGTCAACAACGGACTCGCCCGGCGTGATCTCGCCCATGTCGTCGAGCAGGCGACGGCACAGGATCCGAACTTCTTCTTCCCACGGTTCGATCTGCTTGGGCGCGAACGGCGGCAACAGCATGCGGCGCGCCTGGCCGTGGAAGGGCGGGTCACTCGAGATCGGGGGCACGCCACCGATCGGGGCGGGCATCGCCATGTCGCCGGGGCGACCCACGCTCACAACAACAGACCGGCTCGTGAAGTTCTCGGTGTCGTACGCAATCTCATGCACGGTGTCGTGGGTGATCGGGATCCACATGCCGCCATAGCGATCGGAATGCGCGACCGGGCAACCGTCCTCGCGCAGCTGCTTCCACACCTTGGGAGCGTTCGGGTTGTAGTCGGGGTCGGCGTGGTCGAAGTCGGTGGCGAAGTCGCTCACCGGGCCGTAGTCATCAGGGTTGTACGGCACTCGCTGCCACACATCGGTACCTTCGGGCGAATCTCCGAAGATCGGGTCACGATCGCCGAAGCCGCGGTTCGCGACCTCGGGTTCGGCTTGTTCGTTCTTTGCCACATCGGTCATTGTTCAGGACTCCTGGGTGAGGGTGATGGCGTACTCGGGGCAGTTCGACGCAGCGAGGCGAGCTTTGTCGTGGAGTTCGGCGGGCACCTCACCGTCGACCAGCAGGACCGCTTGGCCGTAGTCGTCGACGTCGAACAACTCGGGCGCGAGGCCGTAACAACGGTTGTGACCCTGACACTTCTCAGCATCGAGATGGATTTGCATCGGCTCTCCTCTGGCGTTCGCTCACAACGCCGCTTGTTGGTCAGGGTCGAGGTCGCCAGACTGCCTGTCGTGACGACCCTTGCCCGAACTTTTTCGAACAGTGTTCCAATCTTGCTACTTCCGCCGTCAGAAGGCAAGGCGACAGGAGGAAATGGCAGTGGTTGGACAGCCGACTCCGGGTCGTTCGCTCGCTTGTCGGACCGACGGCAACAGGTGGTCGAGTCGCTCGCGGCAATGGGCGGCGGGACGGAGAAGCTGCTCGGCGTGAAGGGCGATCACCTGACACGAGCGCTCAGCGCGAACAGTTCGTTGCTGGGCGCAGCCACACTGCCGGCCTGGCGGCGATACACCGGCGTGGTCTGGGACCACCTCGACCCGGCAACGTTGGCTGCCGCCGAGCGGCGTCGGATCATCGTCGTATCCGGTCTCTTGGGTTTGGTGCGAGCCGATGACCCGGTTCCCGACTACCGACTCAAGATGGGAGCCAACCCGAAAGGCGTGGGCAAGCTGTCGACGTGGTGGCGCGATGACCTGTCCGATGCCCTCAATCGTCACGCCGCGGGGCGCACGGCGAAGCAGCCTCGCGTCGTGATCGACCTGCTCCCCAACGAACACCGCGCAGCGTGGGTTCCCGACGATCGGGTCACCGGCGTCTCGATCGAGTTCATCGATCCGACCGGCAAGCCGGGAGGGCACTTCGCCAAAGCAGCCAAGGGAACGCTTGCGGCCGCGATCTTGCGCAACGGACTCGCCGCCGTCGATCGTTGGAAGGACGACCGGTTCGAACTCTCGGTCACCCCACTCAGCTGATCGTGCTTCGGTCACGGCGAGCGACGAGGCCGAACACGAGAGCTCCCGGCAACGTCACCGCTGCCGTAGCGGCACCGACCGACAGCGTCGTCGCCGCGAGCGAACCCACCACCACCGGAGTGACCAGCATCGCGACGCGGGACCCGCCGGTCAGCGCTCCGAGGCCGGCACCCGGGCGACCCGGCAGCTTCGCGGCGTCGTCGTAGAGCTTCGGGAACTGGGTGGCCACGCCGAGGCCCGCACCGAGATACCCGATCATCACCATCCACTCCACCGGCGCGAACGACGCGACGGCGAGCGCCACCAAGGTGAGCACGATCCCGATGTCGGCAACACGTCGCTGACCAAACCGGAGAATCGCCGAGTCACCGCCGAATCGACCCACGGTCATGCCCAGAGTGAACGCGACATACGCAAGCCCAGCGGCACGCGCTCCGGCGTCAAAGTCATCGTTCAAACGGAAAGCAGCCCAGTCGCTGGACGTCAGCTCCATCGCAATCGAGGCGGCACCTGCGATCGCCAAGAACACCATCGGGCGGCGACCCTTGACTCGGCCAGGTGCTTCCGACGCGTCGCTGCCGCCATGTGATGCGTTCCCGGCCACCACGATCGGAGCAGCGTCAGCCACCGGTTCGTCGTCGCGCAACAGTCCCGACCCGACGAACGCCACGACCACGAGTAACACCACAGCAACGACGAGCAGATGGATCCGCAACGACACGCCCGCACCTGCCAACTGCGACGCTCCCACCCCGCCGATCACGGTGCCCAGGCTCCACAAACCGTGCAGCCGATTCATCACCGGGGCACGACGCCTCCCACTGATCCACGAACCCTGCATGTTCATGGCGCTGTCGACCAGCACGTCGAACGTGTTGAGCGCTGCCAGTCCGACGACGAACACGATCGGCATCGTCGCCAGACCGACCACGGGAAGCGACACGCACATGGCCACGCCTGCAGCGATCAGCACGCGTCGCGTGCCCAGTCGTTCGATCGCACGACCGACCACGACACTGCCGAACAACCCCGACAGCGCGCCGGCTGCCAGGAGAAGACCCAGCGTTCCGGTGGTCACGTCGATTCGATCGCGCACCTCGGGCAACCGCGGGATGAACGACGCGAAGATGACGCCGTTCACGAAGAACTGCAACGCCACCGACGCGAGCGCGCGGCGGTCGGTTGGAGACAATCCGTCGTCGATCATGAGCGCACGAACACTACGACCCCGAGCGACGGCGAGTCGTGCAGATGGCGCGCTGTGGGAAACGAATGAGCGCTGGGCGGCGCTGACTAGTTGCCGAGGGCGCGAGCGAGGCGTTCGGCGGCGTCGTCGAGCGTGATGTCGATGATTGCGGCGATCGGTCGCCCGTCACCGGTCACGCTTGCCAGCGGGCCACCACGAACCGTGCCGGTCGTCAACACGATCAGGCCAGCGTCATCACTCCCCGATTCCCGCAGAATCGACGCTTTCGCGATCGTCTTCCAGACCGCGTCGATTCGACTCATGCCCGGCCGCGACGGAGTGTTCACCCCGCCGAATTCGAAGAGCTGTTCGACTCCGTCAGCGCGCGTCCCGCGCAGACTCACCGTTACTCCGGGAGCGATGCGCACGTTCTCGTCGAGCGTGTCGAATCCACACTCGCCGAGCAACGTTCGCGCCATCTCCTTGAGCGTGCGACGGTCGGGAAGCTCCGTCGGGGCGAGCGAATCGACGCGCTCCCGAGCTTGACGGACGTAGGCCCTGTCGGTGTCGTAGCCGATGTAGTGCCGCCCGGTCCGGCGCGCTGCCACCGCAGTACTTCCCGATCCCATGAAGGGGTCGAGCACGACGTCTCCGTCGTAGGTAAACAGGTGCAGGCAACGTTCGACTAGCGCGACCGGGAACGGTGCCGGGTGACCGACCCGAGTTGCCGACTCCGCCGGGATCTCCCACACGTCAAGCGTCGCTTCCATGAACTCGTCACCCGGGACCGTGGCCTCACCGTCATTTCCACGCCCGTCGCCACCGCGA
>CALICC010000336.1 GCA_938049325.1 uncultured Ilumatobacter sp.
GCCCTCGACCGTCCCGAGGATGCGGTGAACGCGGCTCGAAGATCACTCGAGGCTGATGCCTGGCACGCCCCGAGCTATCGGGTGCTGGCCGGCGCGTACGACCTGCTCGGCGACTCGACGTCAGCCCGAGACATCCGCAGACGAGCGACCGAGCAACTCGCGGACTTCTGAACCGGAAGCGCTACCCGCGATACGTCATGCCGCGATACCCGTCGGCGAATCCTGCGGCGCGCAGGATCTCGACGAACCCTGCGGGCGCATCCGGAGCGGTCAGTGGGTCGCCGTTCACCTTGCGAACCTCGATCGACTTCACGCGGCGAGACGGCACCAACGGCATCAGCGCCGCTGCCCAGGACGTCTCGATCAAGGTGTCGGGGAACGTGACCAGATGGTGGCCTGTTTGTCGAACCATGCGAGCAGCGTGTCCGCCCGGAGCACCACGACGGACGACGCGTGCCCTCTGGGGCCTTTCCCGCTGGGTACGGTGGCGCGGTGCGCGTGCGGCCGGTCGGAGCAGTGGTCATCGGGGCAGCGCTGTCGACGGCTGCGTGCAGTGGCGGGAGCGATGACGCGGCCACGTCGAACCCGACGAGCGTGACCTCGACCACGCTCGATGGGACCTTCACCTCCGACGATCCGGTGACCGAGGACGGTCCAGTTGCCACCACCGTTGTGCCGCCGTCGACCGACCTGATCGGTGACCCGCAACCGGGGCCGAGCTCCACGCGCGCCCCATCGCCGACCACCGAGCCCGATCCTGACGCGCCCCCGCCGCCGGACGTATGTGAGCAGCTGGAAGCGTTCGGCGTGTCAGATGTCGTCGCTCAACGGGCCGCGGCGGACAGCGCCAGCATCGAAGCCGTGGCGCCGAGCGTGTGCCGGGTCTCGGCCGGGGGGATCGCCGTCGAAGTGCATGTCGTGCCGCTCGGCGATGTGGTCGAGGACTGGTTCAACCGGTCCGGGATCCAGCCGGCCGGTCCGAGCGTGGGCGGCGAGGCGGTCGGACTGGCGAGCTTCATCACTCCGACGGGAGACTCGGCCGCGGGCTACACGATCGCAACGGTCGGCGATGTCGATGGTGTGGTCGTCGCGGTTGCTGCGCCTGCCGATGCCAAAGCGTTGGCAGTCGACATCGCCGTGTTCGCTCAACAGATTGCGTGAACCCGCTGATCTCCAACGCTGCGAACGTCTCGTTGGCGGCGCTGGGTTCGGCCGCTTCGAACCACTAGCCTGTGGCCTTCATGGGTCAGCTTGTCGCCGTCACCGAAAAGCAGAGCACATCGCCAGGTGTCGTTCGTTTCGAACTCAACCGGACGCTGTCTGGGCAGGGTCACGAGCGGTTCCGCTCGGTGCTCGACGCACACGGCAATACGCCGTCGGATGAGTTGGCGCGTCAGATGTTCGCCACCGGCAAGGTCGCAGCGGTGCACGTTTACGCCAACATCGTCACGGTCGACCTCGAGAAGGGGTACGAGGCCGACGGCCTCGCTGACCTGGCACGCAACCTCTACCAGTACTGGAAGCCGGGCGTCGAGCCGCCGACGCCGGAAGAGTTGATGCCCGACGAGCCAGAAGGTGGCGGTGCCGAGATGGCCGATGCCGGCGGCGACGCCGTGTTGACCGAGGCAGCCAAGAAGGTGCCGATGCACCTGCTGGTGCGGGCGCGTCAAGCGCGTGAGCGCTGGAACGCCAAGTAGCGATCCAATTTGAGGTTCTCCTTGCGATATCGAACAGGTGTTCGATATCGTTCGGTCGATGAACCTCGCTGTTGCGCACGCTGACGACACGCAGACCTCTCACTCGACGGCCGCTGGAGCGGCTGACGATTCGCTGCGCGAGGTGCTGGCGCAGTTGGGCGAACACGTCAAGCCGGTGGCCATGGCGCGTGAACGCACGTTGCCGGTTGCCGAGCCGATGCAGTCGCTCTTTGTCGAGGGTGGGCTCGTGCGCGGTCGGGTCGTGTCGTGTCAGGGAGCTGCGGCGGCATCGATCGCCAATGTCGTGGTTCGCGACGCGCTCGTTGCCGGAGCGTGGTTGGCGGTTGTCGACGTCGCTGGATTCGGCGCTGACGCTGCGGCCGAAATGGGTTTGCCCCTCGAGCGGATCGTGCGTATCGATACCTGTGCCGCCGGCGCTGAGGGAAGCGAACTCGAATGGATCGACGTCATGGGAGCAGCCATCGACGGGTTCGACATGGTCATCACGCAGGTGCCGACCGCGTTGTGCGGTGACCGCCGGCCCGCAGCGGTCCGCAAGCTGAGCTCGCGATTGCAGCAGCGAGGAGCGGTCGTCGTCGCACTCGGCGCCACCGGCGCGCTGGCCTGCGATGTCGAGATTCGCACTGAGCGCACCTTGTGGGAAGGCCTCGACGACGGAGCTGGGCACCTCCGCCGCCGTCACATCGACATCACGGCCGGAGGCCGACGCTTGCCTGCTCCTCGGTCGGCCACGTTGTGCCTCACCGGTGTTGCGCAGCAGCTCGACGTCGCTGGCGTCGAACGTGATGCAGGTGGAGCTGCTGACGTCACGGCTGTGTTCGACGTGGGCGATCAGGTCGCCCAACTCGCCGGGTGATGGAGCCGGCCGACCACCCGACTCGTATGGTCACGGTCTGGTCACCCGACTGGCCGGTAGTTGCAGCCGGGTGTGACCCAGATCAGCCAGCAGCGGTGATGCGCGCTCATCGCGTCGTGGCTCGTACTCGGGCGGCGGCTGACGAAGGGATCGTGGTCGGCCAGCGCCGACGCCAAGCACAGCAGCGATGCCCGCACATCGAACTCTTCGACGACGACCCAGCGCGCGATGCACGCGAATTCGAATCGGTCGTCCAGGCGGTTGCCGATGTGGCGCCTCGGGTCGACGTGATCGAACCGGGCTGGCTGAGCCTTGCGGCAATCGGGCCGTCGCGATACTTCGGTGGTGATGCAGCGCTGGCTGCTCACCTCCATGCGCTGGTCACTGGGCTCGATTCGACTGGCAGCGGTGCCGGGGTCGATGTCGGGATCGGAGTGGCTGACGGGCGCTTCGCGGCGAGCGTTGCTGCTCGGCTGAGCGTGCGGCGAGAGCAGCCGATCGTGGTCGAGCGCGGAGGATCTGCAGACTTCTGTGCACCGTTGCCGATTGGTTGGTTGCAGACGCTGGGTGAGGTCGAAGCAGAACTGACCGATCTCTTCATCCGATTGGGAGTCCGTCGTCTCGGGGATCTTGCCGCGCTGGAACCAGCCGATGTGCTCGGCCGGTTCGGTCCGATCGGGATGCATGCGCATCGGTTGGCGTCGGGTGCCGATCTGCGCCCACCGAACACATCGGACCCGGCTCCCGAACGCCGTCTCCATCAGATGCTCGACGACCCAGCAGCTCAAAGCGATGCGGTCGTCTTCGTGGCGAAGCAACTCGCCGACAAACTCGCGGAGACCTTGGGTGCCGACGGGCGAGTGTGCACTCGGCTCGTGGTGCTGCTCGAAACCGAACACGGCGAACGTTCGGAACGGTCGTGGTACCGGTCGGCGGGGATGTCGGCAGCAGCGATGGTCGAGCGGGTGCGCTGGCAGCTCGATGGGTGGATCAATCTGCCGCGGGGGAGCGCACAGGAGATCACCGGTGGGGTCGCACTGATCCGCTTGACCCCTGAGGAGGTTCGCGCCGACGACGGAGTGCAGCTCGGGCTCTGGGGTGGACAATCCGATGCTGACCGACGCGCCGCTCGGGCGATCGCGCGGCTCGCCACGCTCACCTCGGAGTCGGCAGTCACCGTGCCGGTGTGGCATGGCGGTCGTCTTCCGGCCGATCGCTATCAGTGGATGCCCGCCACGATGGTCGACCTCGATCAGCGCAACAGAGCGGTCTCGCAGGCAGCGACAGGGGCGGGAGCAAACGGTCAGCTCGGCCCGTGGCCAGGGTGCATGCCGGCACCGTCACCAACGACCGTGTTCGACGAGCCGGTGCCGCTCGACGTGCTCGACGCCGACGGGCAGATCGTTCGAGTCAGTGGGCGAGGGGCCGTGTCGTCGGCGCCGGCAGTGGTGCGGTTGCTGCTCGGCAGCGAACTCGAAGGGTGGCGGCGTGGGCCGCTGTGCCGGGTCCGGTCATGGGCAGGGCCGTGGCCGGTTGATCAGCAGTGGTGGGAGCCCGACAAACATCGCCGATTGGCGAGGTTCCAGATGGTGGTCGAGGGAGACGTGGCTGACGAGTCAGCGCGTGAGGGTGAGCACGCTCACCTAGTCGTTGCCGAGCATCAGAAGTGGTTCGTGCTCGCGACCTATGGCTAGCCAGCGTGGGTCAGGCCAGTGCGAACGGAGCCGAGAAGTCGATGACGTCGGTGACATCATTGGCGAGGCGGAAGCCCACGCCACGTACCGTGTGAATCACCTTGGTGCCGGGTGCGGCTTTGTCGAGCTTGCGTCGCAAGTTCGAGAGGTGAACGTCAACCACGTGGCTGTCGCCGACCCACTTCGGACCCCACACCGAGTCGAGCAGTTCTTCACGTGTGCAGACCTCGGTGGGCCGGCGACACAGCTGCTCGAGCAGTGAGAATTCGATGCGGGTGGTTTGCACTTCTTCTTCATCGACGCGTACTTCGCGGCGACCGAGATCGATGGTGAGTGGACCGAGCACGAGTGTCGAGGTCACGCTCGCTTCGCCTCGCTGCTGGAACTGGCGAGGGCGGCGCAGGAGTGCATGGCAACGTGCCGCGAGTTCGTCGGCGTTGACCGGAACGGAGATCGCGTCATCGGCGCCAGCGTGCAGCACCGAGGTGCGCAGCCGGTGTTGTCCTTCGTCGGCGATACAGAGGAGGTATTGCTCGGTGGATTCCCGGAGTCGCTCGTAGAGCGGGCGGCCGTCGGGGCATTGCACGGAGGTGTCGACGATGATCACGTCGGGTGAGAACGACTCGGCGAGCATGACGGCGGCGTCGCCATCTGTGGGTGCACTGACGCAGAAACCGGACGCCCGGAGGCCAGCGACACTGATGCGCCGGAGGTCGGGGTCGTTGACAGCAATCAAGATGCGATGAGAGATGTTGTTGTCGGGATCCATGAGTGCTTTCGTCGGGTCCGGCAGAGCCGGGGGTCGTCTGTCGGATGAGGTGTAATTCATGTATCGGTCACCGAATTCGGTGACTGAAGCCGAAATTTCACCGAGCGCATTCGTTTGACGTTTCGCAACTGATACAACTCCTCGATGCTGTTGGCTCGAATCCGTGCCGATGTCGCTGGGCGCACTCCCGTCGACGATCGCGAAGCTCAATCGGTGCAACGGTTTCTGGCTGCGCTCGACGCGTTGGACGACCCGCTCTCGCAAGCGGCCGACCCTGTTCACGTCACTGGTTCGGGCATCGTGGTCGGACCACGGGGCGTGGTGTTGTTGAAACACAAGCGGCTCGGTTTCTGGTTGCAGCCCGGCGGTCATATCGACCCCGGTGAGTCGCCGTGGGGTGCGGCACTTCGCGAGTCGCAGGAGGAGACGGGGCTCGATGTCGGCTTCGTCGGTCCACTGGACGACCACGGCATCCCGCCGCTGCTGCACGTCGATGTGCATGCGGGAGGCCGGGGGCACACGCACCTCGATATGCGCTATCTCATCGATGGGGGAGATGCAGATCCGAACCCACCGGAAGGTGAGAGTCAGGACATCGACTGGTTCGACTGGGACGCAGCGATCGATCTCGCCGACGACGGCGTGGCAGGCGCCCTGCGCTCACTCCGACCGTGACATTTGATCGCACCGTCACGTTCCGAGATTGGTGATGACGAAGTAGGCAACGGGTGGAACCACAACCACCGCGAGGACCATCAAGATGATGGCGATCACGGCGAAGTTGTACGACTGGTCGCGCGGCGGGTCACCCGCTGCGCCGACCGCGTCGTAGAGCGCTTGGATCGGCTGATCGGTCGTGAGCCGGATCCTTCGCCGGGCGACAGCGGCGGAGTAGATCGCTGCCCACGACAGCGCCGCCAGCAGCAACACGGCGATGACGCCGACAACCGCGGCCAGGACGGAGTCCTGCAGCGCCTCGCTCACGGCATTGACGATCGCGGACAGAATCGTCGACAGGAAGGCGCCGCCGAGGAGAAAGGCAGGTACCCCGACGGGATTGCCTTTGAAGCCTTGTTCGACCTGGACCGCATTGATGCGCGACCTGCGCAACATCACATGTGCCGGCGAACCCCAGATCGAATTGGCCTCGCGTCGCTCGTAGAGCTTGCGGATGTTCGTCACCAGCGTGTTGATGTATCCCTTCACGATCCATCGGGTGAGTTGCTGCACGATCCATTGGGCAATCGGCTTGAGCGGGCCCATCGGGGGGAGCTCGGCGTTGCGCGACCCGTTGCGGTCGAGAACTTCGAGTGAGCGCATTGCCAGGCGATGAGCCTCGGGGAAAGTATCCAGCAGCCACAGCGGCTTCACCTTCGACAACTGGCTGACGATCTCCTGTTCCACCTTGCCGGGCCCGCCGATCGCGGCGAGGAGTTCGCTTTTCTCTTCGACCGATGACGCACGAAGGACGCGAAGTGCATCGATTCGATCGAGCAGGATCGGATCGTCATCGCCTGCGTGCGGATCGAGGGGGACGGAGGTGTCCGGTTCGTCGCTCATTCAGGCCACGGTAGTTCCCCGACATATTTCGACATGTCGGTGACTCAACATTGTGCGTATGCGCGTTTGGACCCGTGCGGTGTGCTTGAATTTCCGGCGCGGGAAGATCCGCCAACAATCAGGAGAACATTCCAATGCTTCAAGAATTCAAAGATTTCATCAAACAGGGCAACATTCTCCAGGTCGCCATCGGCCTGGTCATGGCGCTCTACGCACAGTCGATCATCGATTCGTTGCTCGAAGGCGTGATCTACCCGATCATCGCGGCGATCTTCGGAAAGCCCAGCCTGGGCGATATTGGCTTCGACATCGGTGATTCGCGCATCAACATCGGTCTCGTGATCGACGCGATTATCAGCTTCGTCATCGTTGCGTTCATCTTGTTCCTCATCGTCAAGGCGTGGAACAAGTACAACAAGGACGACGAAGATTCCGGTCCGAGCGACAACGATCTCCTCGTCGAGATCCGCGACGCACTGCAGAACCGCTGATCTTCTACTGAACTCAAGCGCTCAAAGGGCGGCAGCTTCGGCTGCCGTCCTTTGTCGCGTCTGGGCGTCGGAGGGTCACCTGGCCGGCGTGTCATCTGCAAGGTGACGTGACTTGGTGCCGTGGACCCGATTCAATGGGGAGCGATGCTTCGTCGTGGTGCCCTTGCCTTCGCGTTCGTGCTTGGCGCCTGTGGCGCCTCCGAGGGCACCGACCCCGACACGCTGCCGGCAGTGACGCCGGTACCCACGGTTCCCGGTGTCGGCAGTTTGCCCGACACGATCCCGCAGTCGAACCGCCAAGTACTCAGCACCGACGAGCCGATTGTGTCCGTCGTGGTGACGCGGCCCGTCGACGACGACGGTGTCGTGCTGGAGTCGGTTGCCGAACGGGTCAACGGCAATCGGATCATCGTCGTCGGAGACTCGATTCTGGCGTCGACTGCCAGCCGCTATGGCAAAGAACTCTGCGACGCGCTGAATCCGATCGGATGGTCGGTCGAGGTCAACGCCGAGCCCGGCCGTTTCGTGGAATTCGGCAACAAGGTGTTGAACAATCGCCTGCCTGACGACCCGGACGACGAAGACGACTTCGATGCGGCGATCGTGCATCTCGGCAGCAACTACGACCGTGACGCCGACAACTACCTCGAAGAACTCAACGAAATTCTCTATCGGCTCGCTCCCCGCCCGACCTTGTTGCTGACGGTCACCGAGTATCGACCGGCGTGGGCCGAGGTCAACGACGTGATCGTGGAGCTGGCGAAGCTGTACGACAACGTGACCGTGGTCGACTGGGAGAAAGTGGCGCGGACGCCGGGTGTTTTGAGCCGTGATGGGCTGCACCCCGGCGACCAAGGCGAGGCGGTGCTGGTGGAACAGATCTCGCTGGCCCTCGGATCGTTGAGCAGCGTCGAGGGCGACTGCCTGCGGTCGTCGTACACCGATGACTCGGCGATTGGTGCCGGATCGTCGGGTGGAAGTTCGGGCGGTTCGTCGTCCGGTTCCTCGTCGAGCGGAAGTTCGAGTAGCTCGTCGGGCGGTTCGTCGTCGGGATCGTCGTCAGGCGGTAGCTCGAGCGGTTCGTCGTCGGGTGGGTCGTCGTCGGGTGGGTCGTCGACCACGGGCGGAGATTCCGGCGGAGATTCCGGCGGAGATTCCGGTGGTGACACGGGTGGGGATACCGGTGGTGACACGGGTGGAGATTCCGGTGGTGACACGGGTGG
>CALICC010000337.1 GCA_938049325.1 uncultured Ilumatobacter sp.
GCTGCGACGCGCGGCCCGCTTCGGCGACGGGTGGCTCCCGCAGGGCCCGACGTCGAGCGATCACGTCGCGCAGCTCCACGAACAACTCGCCGCACACGACCGCGACGCCGACGACTTCGCCATCGGCCACATCACCCGGCCGGTCTACGTGGGCACCCCTGACTTCGATGTCGGCGACGCGACGCTCACGGGGAGCGCCGATGAGATCGCCGACGCCTTGTTGGCCGACACACCCGATGGCGTCAACCAAATGCAGCTGCGCGTGATCGCCCGCAGCGTCGACGAATGCTGCGACCAGCTCGAACGCGTCGCCGACACCATCATCCCTGCACTTCGCTGACCTGATCACCGCCTGTCGTTTGGGTGAAGCCCGCACAACTCACATCACGACCCACACCCCGACCCACACCCTGACACACACCCTGATAACCGGACCGCCCGACATCACCACAGGAGACCTTCCGACATGACCGACGCAACCGACCCTTCACTTAGCCAGCAGGATCTCCGCGGCATCGAGCGCGACGTCGCCACGCCAGCACCGATCAAGGTCGGCTCGCTGTTGTTCACCTCGGTCGATCCACATCGTGGCCACGAGGTCGAATACAACCGGTGGTACGAGTACGACCACTTCTACGCAGGGTGCATGGTCGGCCCGTGGCAGTTCGCCGGCCGCCGCTTCGTGGCCACCAAGCGGTTGAAGGATCTCCGAACGCGAGTCGACTCGCCGATGTCGCCACCCGATGGTGCGAGCTACCTCTCCATCTACTGGGTGCTCGACGGCTTCCACGACGAGTGGGCGCGATGGGCGGTCGACAAAGTGCACAGCCTCCATGGCAGCGACCGCATGTTCGAGCAGCGCGACCACATCCACACCGCGCTCTACAAGCAGCGCGATTCGATGCAGCGCGACCCGCGCGGCACGGCGATCGAACTCGCGCTCGATCGTGACTTCACCGGCCTGGTCGTGACGGCATGCGAGCTCGCCGACGGCGTCGAGTACGAACAGTTCGACGAGTGGTCGAACGGTTGGCTCGCTGACGCCTTCGCCACAGCCTGGGGCCCCGAGGTGGTCGGGACCTCGACGTTGCTCCCGCTTCCCGGCGACGCGCCCAGCGACGTGCCCGGGCAGAGCGGCTCAGAGCGTCGCGTGCTGCAACTTCACTTCCTCACCCACGATCCCGAAGATGGCTGGACCGACGGCTACGCGCGGTGGGGAGCCGACGTCGAAGCGGCCGGTCTCGGCACGCACATCTGGACCGCGCCGTACATCCCGACGGTCATGGGTACCGACACGTACACCGACGAACTCTGGTAGCGGATCGCCGGTCTGGCCGGGGATCGATCCGGATGAGCGACAGTCCAGATCAACGACCGTCCGAATCAACGGCCGTCCAGATCAACGACCGTCCGAATCAATGACCGTCCGAATCAACGGCCGTCCGAATCAGCGGCCGTCCGAATCAACAACCGTCCAGATCAACGACCGTCCGGATCAGCGACAGATCGAATCAACGGCAGATCGTGGCGCCGTCGACGAGCATCGAGTCGCCGTTGACGAAACTGGCGCGATCACTGCACAACCACACCGCTGCCTCGGCGATCTCGTCGGGCACGCCGAGTTCGCCTCGCCCGACGCTGCGGGTGATCATCTGCTCGACCTCCGGGTTCCCGGCCATGAAGTTCTCGATCATCGGCGTACGCGTCGAGCCGGGAAGAATCGCATTGACGCGAATGCCGCGCCGGGCGTATTCCTGAGCGCCGCACTTCGTCAGCCCGAGAATTCCGTGTTTGGCGGCCGTGTAGTGCGGCATCCCGGGTGCAGCGACCACGCCGGCGCCCGACGACGTGTTCACGATCGCTCCCGACTTCTGCTCGGCCATGACTCGCAACTCTTGCTGCATGCACACGAAGACACTCGTGAGATTGATTTCGATCATCTGGTGCCAGTCATCGAGCGTGAGGTCGGCGAAACCCTTCGGTGTGCCGCTGATACCAGCGTTGTTGTGCGCCATGTCGAGTCGGCCGTACTCGGCGACGATCGCATCGATCATCGCTGACACCGCCGCATCATCGGTGACGTCGACGCCGTATGCGGTCGCCCGCCCGCCCCCATCGCGAATCTGAGCAGCGACGCGCTCCGCTCCGGCCTCGTCGAGATCGGCAACGGCGACCGCTGCGCCTTCGACCGCGAACAGACAGGCACTGGCCTCTCCAATCCCGCTCCCGGCGCCCGTGACGAGCGCGATCTTTCCCTCCACGAGTCCGCTGGCCATAGCCCGAACCGTACTGCAGTCGCGTCGGACGACGCGGGGGAACTCCACAGACGGCACGCCCGCGAGTGGTCGACAGCACTCGCCGACAAGTGTGGCGACGCGGTCGCGGGTCGCCGACGCGGTGAGTCGACCCGGCAGCGCGGTCGGATCACGCTGCAGTTCTCGCTGCAGTTCTCGCTTCCAACACTGCGAGTCGCGGCATGGCGCGACCGTGTTGGGCCGAGGTCACGCTCGAGGATCGCCGTCTTGCGGCCTCGGTGATCTAGATGATCACCTCGGCTCCACAGGCGATGGCGATGTTCTCGGTCCGAATCTGAGGCCACCCCTCGGGGAGAGGCGGCTGCGGCTCGTTCAGCGTCAGCTCGGCGTGAATCGAGTCGCCACCGAACATCAGGACGCTCGGCTCTTCCTCGCCGTTGTGCAACACGTCGAAGTAGTCGACAGCGCCCGCTGGAGGAGCGACGATTCGACCCGACACCATCACCTCGTCGGCCGCACACGGATCGAGCGGAATGAGGCTCGAGTAGTACGCCGTGTCGATGTCGAACGTCGACAGAACCAGGTCCACATCGACGTACACGATGCGCGGTGCGCCCCCGTCGACGCCTTGCGGACCCTCGGGGCCGACAGGCCCGGTCGCGCCAGTCGGGCCCTGCGGACCGACGTCGCCTTGCGGACCTGTCGCGCCGACATCGCCCTGCGGGCCCTCGGCACCGGTCTCGCCGGTGGCGCCCTGTGGACCAGTCTCGCCCTGCGGCCCGATTTCACCCTGCAGCCCGGTTTCGCCTTGCGGCCCAGGCTCGCCCTGCGGACCGACCTCACCTTGAGGACCGACCTCACCTTGAGCTCCGGTTTCACCGGTTTCGCCCTGCGGTCCTGCTGGACCGGTCGCACCTTGCGGTCCGGTGTCACCTTGGGGTCCGACAGCGCCCTGCGGGCCCTCCGGTCCGGCGGGTCCTCCAGCGGTAGCGGGCACGTATGCGCCGAGGAGATCGATGATGACGTTCACCTGGCCGAGATCGTTGTAGATGTCGATGGCACCGTCGTCGGACAGCGCGACGACGACGCCGTTGCTCGTGGTGACCCCGGCGGTTGCGTTGACGTGCGACGACACGGGCATGTCGTCGCCCGACGGGAACACCGTGAGGAACGTGTTACTCGACGGACCGATCGCCGCGATGTTGATGCTCAGCGCCGTCGCGTCAGCGGGGATGTCGCAGTCACCCACGACACCTTGGCCGGCGAGTGTCACCACGTCGGCCGCACCGAGCGCTCCCCCACCACGAGTGTCGAGCATGCGGCACGGCACGTTGGCGACAAACTCCGATGCTTGCGAACTCTCGGCTGCGCCGACGAGACCGACCCCGCCGGCTCCCGCGACAACGGCTGTTGCTGCACCCAGGGCAGCCCAACGAGAACGTGCGAATTTCATGAGGTTCCTTTCGAGCGCGTCGCCGGATTGACAACGGTCAATGACTACATCGGGAGCCCCGCGCAGAACTTGAGAAATCTCACCGATCCTCGGGAGTTGCGTCGACGGAGGACGGTTCCTCGCCACGCACAGTGCCCGATCCTCGATCCTGACAAGCGCGACAAGCTCGTGAAGTGCGCGAAGCTCGCCGGCTTCGGAAAACCCGGCAAGCTCGGCGCGGCAAGCACAGCGCGGCAAGCTCAGCCCGGCAAGCTCAGCCCGGCAAGCTCA
>CALICC010000338.1 GCA_938049325.1 uncultured Ilumatobacter sp.
ACGCGTTGGCCTTGTCGCAGCATGCGGAAGACGGAACCCTCGAGCGCGTTGGCCGCGAGGTCATAGTCGGCGAGGTCGGTGTCGGCCATGACGAGACCGTCACCGGTCTCCGGGTCGTAGGCCTTGATGACGCCTTGCATCGGTCTGGATCGAGACGGGCTCAGCCCGCCTTGACGACCTTGCCGGACTTGATGCAGCCGGTGCAGACGTTCACGCGCTTGGTTGCGCCATTGACCGAAGCGCGAATGCGCTGGATGTTCGGATTCCAGCGCCGCTTGGTCCGGCGATGCGAGTGCGACACCGACATGCCCCACGAGGGGCCCTTGCCACACAATTCACACTTCGATGCCATCATCTTCTCCTGGGAAACGTCTGCGTCTGGTCCGGTGACTCAGCGAGCGCTGAACCGAACGGCTCTGAGATGCTAGCGGCCCTTTCGTACCGTCCAACCGGGGTGCAACCTAGACTCGGTTCCCGTGCCAACTCTGGATCGGTTCACCGCAGAATCACTACGCGATCTCATCGTGACGTTCCGCGACGCTGTCAAGGCGCACGCTGGCGGCCTGAACCGGCTCAACGTGTACCCGGTGCCCGACGGCGACACCGGGACGAACATGGCGCGCACCCTCGAAGCCGTGGTCGCCGAGATGGAATCGGCGGAATCCGACGACCTCGATGCAACGTGCGACGCCATCAGTCACGGCTCGCTGATGGGTGCCCGCGGCAACAGCGGCGTGATCCTCAGCCAGATCATGCGCGGCATCGCGTCCACGATGAAGTCGGTCACGCCAGACCCCGACGACCGCGGGCAGCGATTCGCCGCGGCGCTACAGGCGGCGTCCGTTGGGGCGTACCAAGCGGTTCTCAAGCCCATCGAAGGAACCATCCTGACCGTCGTGCGTGAAAGCGCCGATGCAGCACGGGAGGCCGCCGACGGTGGCGGCACGCTGCTCGAAGTCGCTCGCGCCGCCCGGGATGCGGGGCAGATCTCACTCGACAACACGCCCGAACTGCTGCCGGTGTTGAAAGACGCCGGTGTCGTCGACGCGGGCGGCGCGGGATTCCTACTGCTGCTCGATTCGGCGCTGTACGTCATCGATGGCGAGCCGATCCCTGAGGCTGAAGAAGACGATGGCTCCGGCGGTGCGGTCGGTGCGGCATTCGACGCGGTCGCCAAGCGTTCGAGTGATGTCGAGGGCGAACTCGATGTGAGCGAGCAGCGCTATGAGGTCATGTACTTCCTCGATCTACGCGACGATCGCATCGAGGACTTCAAGCAAGGCTGGGGAGCGATCGGCGACTCGATCGTCGTGGTCGGGGGTGACGGTCTGTGGAACTGTCACGTGCACACGAACGACATCGGTGCTGCCATCGAAGTCGCACTCGAGCTCGACGGTCGCCCGAAGCAGATTCGCGTCAGCGACCTGTTCGAGGAGGTCGTCGAAGAGCACGCCAAGCGTGAAGCAGAGATGACCGGTGCTGAGCCGCCGCCCGCTCGGATTCAGCCCGCCGCTGCCGGAGCGGGACTGCCACCCGTCACCACCGCCGTGGTTGGTGTCTGTACCGGTGACGGCTTGGTTGAGTTGTTCGCGCAGCTCGGCGTCCAAGGTGTGGTGACGGGCGGCCAGACGATGAACCCGTCGACGGCAGAGTTGCTCGACACCGTCGCCACCGTCAATGCCGACCAAGTCGTCATCCTCCCGAACAACAAGAACATCGTTCCGGTCGCCGAGCAGGTCAACGCCCTCACCTCCAAAGAGGTCGTCGTCGTCCCGTCTGTCTCGATGGCAGAAGGCCTTGCAGCGCTGGTCGTGTACGACCCCGAAGCACCCTGCGACGTGAACGGTGAACAGATGGCTGAGGCGGCAGAGTCGGTGACCACCGGCGAAGTCACGCAGGCTGTGCGCAACACCAAGACCGACATCGGCGAGATCCACGAGGGCGACTGGATCGGCATCGTGAAAGGCGACGGCATCGTGTCGGCCGCCGACAACATGATCGAATCAATTCTGCGCATGCTCGAAGAAATCATGTCGAGCAGCGCCGAAATCATCACAGTGATCACGGGCGAAGGGTCCGATGCCGCGACGACCGACGCGATCACGGGATGGTTGAGCGATCACCACGGCTCGGTCGCGGTCGAGGTTCACGTGGGTGGTCAGCCGCTCTACCCATATCTGTTCGGCGTGGAGTGACCGCAACGTTTGGGGCAGAATCGTCCCGATGAGCGAACCGATCACGCTGCGCGATCTCGCGGGGATTCCGGTCGAGCGGCTCAAGGGCGTCGGCCCGAAGAAGCAGTCCTCGCTCAACCAGGTCGGGATCGACAACGTGCTCGACCTGGTCACGACGTATCCGCGCCGATGGGTCGATCGGTCGAACGAGGCTCGCATCGCCGACCTCGTGCCGGGGGAGGAAGCGCTCGTCCTGGTCACGGTGCGCTCGGTCACCAAGCGCACGACCCGCAACCGCCGCACGATGGTCAACGTCAATGTCGGCGACGGATCGGGTCGCATGGATCTGGTGTTCTTCAACCAGCCGTGGCGCGAACGTCAGCTCAAAGAGGGACTCCAGATCGCACTCTTCGGCAAGGCCGACACGTACCGCGGTGGACTTCAGATGTCGAACCCGGTGGTCGATCTCATCGGGGATCGCACCGGTCGGATCGTGCCGATCTACCCGCAGAGCGAGAAGGCACAGATCAACACGTGGGAGATGGCGGGCTGGATCGAGGAGTCGCTTCGGCGGTGTGCCGAACGCGGCATCGCCGACCCGATCGCCGAGGACCTCCGACGCGAGCTGAAGCTGATCGATCGCGCCGACGCATTACGCAAGATTCACCTGCCGGAGGAGATCACGGAAAAGGAACTCGCTCGTCGCCGGCTGGCGTTCGACGAACTGCTCCGCGTGCAGATGGTGCTGGTGCTCCGCAAGCGCGCCATGGAGCGCGATCAGAAGGGGATTGCGCATGCGGTCAGCGGGGCGCTGGTCGACCGCTTCTACGAAGCGCTGCCCTACGAACTGACGGGTGCACAGTCGCGCGCGATCGCAGAGATCGAGGTGGACTTGGCAGCGCCGCATCCGATGCATCGGCTGCTGCAGGGCGACGTTGGCGCCGGCAAGACCGTGGTGGCAGTAGCGGCGATGCTCGCCGCCGTGGAGGGTTCGCATCAGGCGGCGTTGATGGCGCCGACCGAAGTGCTGGCTGAGCAGCACGCGGCCAGTGTGCGCGTGATGCTCGAAGGCGTCACCGTGCCCGACCCGGGAAACTTGTTCGGTGACCGGCCATTGCGGATCGAGTTGCTCACGAACAAGGTCACCGGGGCGCAACGCAAAGAGGTGTTGGCCGGGATCGCTGACGGCAGCGTCGACATCGCGATCGGCACGCATGCGCTCATCCAGGACAAGGTCGACTTCTCATCGCTCGGCGTGGTGGTGGTGGACGAGCAACACCGGTTCGGCGTCGAGCAGCGCGCTGCGTTGCGTGACAAGACCGTTGGCGGGCGGATGCCCGACACGTTGGTGATGACCGCGACGCCGATTCCGCGCACCGCGGCCATGACGGTGTATGGCGATCTCGACGTGAGCGTGCTCGACGAACTCCCGCCCGGGCGAACTCCGATCGTCACCATGTGGGCCAACGGTCCACTGATGGAAACGGGTGTGTGGAACGACATCAAAGAGGAAGTGGCGGCTGGCCGTCAGGCGTACGTCGTGTGTCCTCTGGTGGGGGAGAGTGAAAAGCTCGAGGTGGCGTCTGCCGAAGAGACCATTCAGCGGCTGGCGTTTGATGAGCTGAAGGGGTTGCGCCTGGAGTTGTTGCACGGACAGCTCCCACCCGACGAGAAAGAGGCAGCCATGGAGCGCTTTCGGTCGGGCGAGGCAGACGTCCTCGTGGCGACCACCGTGATCGAGGTCGGTGTCGATGTTCCCAACGCCACGGTCATGGCGATTCTCGACGCTGATCGTTTTGGTATTGCCCAGTTGCACCAGCTGCGCGGGCGCGTGGGGCGAGGTGAGCACGCGTCGACGTGTTGGCTCGTGACACAGCCGAACGAGGATGACCCGGAAGCGGGCAACCCTCGGATCGAGGCGCTGGTGGCAACCACCGATGGCTTCGAGTTGGCCGAAGTCGACCTCGATCTGCGCGGTGAGGGGACGCTGATGTCGACGGCACAGAAGGGGCGCAGCGACCTCAAGCTCGCGTCATTGCGTCGCGACCGGAAGTTGGTCGAGTTGGCACGTGACGCAGCGTTCTCGATCGTGGACGCGGATCCGGATCTCTCGTCGAACCCGGTGCTGGCGGACGAACTCGACGTGGTCTTCAGTGATCGCGACGAAGAGTTCCTCAGTCGCGGCTGACTGCCGACGTCAGATGCCCAGGCGGGCGGCGAGAAGTTCGTTGATCTCGACGACGAATGCGCCGTAGAGGTGGTCGATGTCTTCGCGTACGGCGACACCGTTGATCACGCTGGTGCACGTCGGGAAGTTCGGGCAGACGAGGGTCGTGAGGTCTGCGGTGCGGACCTGCGGTCGCTCTGCTGCGAACTCGCGATAGATCAGCGTGTCGGCTGGCGGCCAGCTCGCGACGTCGAAATCGCACTCGGTTGTCACGTCAACGGCCGAGAGGCACGACGGCGGGTCGAACGGAGAAGTAGGGATCGGCTCGGCGATGACCACGACACGCCCGTCGGCGGTCAATGTGTCGAGCGAGCGTTCGGCAGCCGCCGTGGCGAGGTCGAGGCCGGTCAGTTCGGCGGGAAAGTCGACGGCACCACTCGGCACGACGGTGTACGCCTCTTGCACGACGTCGTGGGTGACCACGACGACGACATCGGCATCGAATGCATCAGGGAGCCAGTCGTAGACCGCCGCCGTCTGTTCTCTGCAGAACTGCTTCGCCTCCTCGACGGGGAGCGCATCGCGGTACAGGAGGCCATCGGCCCATGGGCAGCCGTTCATCGTTGCCGTCGCGAGCGCGACGTCGTTGTTCGACGCGTACTCGGCGAGCCCGACGTGCATTTTGGAGCCGTGGCTGTCGCCGATCATCAGTACTCGGAGTCCCGATCCTTCGACTGCCGTG
Organism: uncultured Ilumatobacter sp.; assembly: GCA_938049325.1. Classification (GTDB taxonomy): domain Bacteria; phylum Actinomycetota; class Acidimicrobiia; order Acidimicrobiales; family Ilumatobacteraceae; genus Ilumatobacter_A. Next base: position 5,084 of record CALICC010000338.1, read on the forward strand.
CACTGTTCGGCCGACGTGGGGACGATGTTCACGCAGCCGGTGTTGGCGGCCGGACCGAAGTCGACCAAGCCAAGATCGGCAGGCACGGGATTCGGTCCCGCGTCGAACGGCGGAAGGTCGACCTCGCGCGGTGTCAGCGAGGTCGATGGTGGCGCGGTTGGCGCAACGGTCGTGTTGGCGGCGTCTGTCGGCTCGGGTGCGGAGGTCGTCGTGTTTGGCGGCTCGTCGTTCGGGGCGAGCGGCGGTGGGGCGGTCGCCGGTGGGAGCGGGGCGGCAACGCCGCCGTCGGTCGTTCCCCGCGCTGTCGGCACGAAGCCGACGCGGTTGGCTGCTTCGAGTGTCGGGAGATCTGCCCGGAGGATCCCTGGGATGGCGACCGCGCCCAGGAGCAGTGCACCGGCAAGGCCGGCACCGATTGCTTCGATGTGCCGTTTCCGGTCAGGGGTGCGTCCCCAACGCAGAATCGGTGTCTCGACCAGGTCGAGACTCAACTTGGCGAGGCCGGTCGCCGCGATGACGGCGGTGACGAAGAGCAGTCGATGCCCGATCACCACGACGCGTTCGAGCAGGACGATCACCGGCCAATGCCAGAGGTAGGTGCCGTAACTCAGTCGTCCGAGTTGTTCGAACGGGCGCCACCCGAGCGCGCCGTCGGTCAAGCCGCTGGAGCGGCGAGCGACGAGGCCGAGCAGTGCGGCGACGGTGCACATCGTTGCGAATCCGCCGCGGTCGATCGGCGACCAACCGTCCAAGGTGATCGCAGCGACGAGGATGCCGCCGATGCCGACCAGCACGAGTGCGTCGGCGGTCGCCGCTCGGAGTGGCCGGCGCGACGATCCGTCGGGGCGGAGTAGGAGCGCGGCGAGCGCGGCGCCGGCCAGCAGTTGATAGGCACGTAGATCGGTTCCGTAGTAGGCGCGCAGCAGGTTTGAGTCGGCGACGACGCGTGCTGCCACGAAGCCGACGACGGCACACGATGCAACGAGCGTGCGGGCGGCAACGGGGGAGCGCCGCCAGAGTGCCACGATGCCGAGCGTGATGATCGGCCAGGCAACGTAGAACTGTTCTTCGACAGCGAGCGACCAGAGGTGGAGGAACGGGCTCGAGGTGATCGAGTCGGCGAAATAGTCCGAGCCGCGATCGATGAAGTTCCAGTTCGCGAAGTACAGCACCGCTGAGCGAGCGTCGCCGATCACCTCCCGACGTTCGAGTGGCGTCGCCAGGAATGCGAAGACGACGGTCGTTCCGGCGATCGCCAGCCACGCTGAGGGCAGGAGGCGCAGCGCCCGCCTTGCGTAGAAGCGCACCATGTCGAGACGACCCCGGGTGATCTGTTCGACGAGCAGCAGTCGGGTGATCAGATAGCCGGACAGCACGAAGAACACGTCGACGCCGATGAAGCCGCCACCGAACCACCCGAGCCCCGAGTGGAACGCAACCACGAGGTACACCGCGATGGCACGGAGCCCATCGAGTGCCGCGATTCGTGTCTCGTGGTGCGCTCCGTCACCGCTGCTTGACATCGGTCGCAACTTAGACGTTGCGGTCCGTCCGCGACCCGCCGCTGCTCGAGGTTTGTTGGGCCGGTATGGTCCGCAGCATGCGCCGCCAAGAGAAGGCCGACCGGATCGGTGAGATTCTCGAGGAGTTGTACCCCGACCCTCCTGTTCCGCTCGACCACGAGACCCCGTACCAGCTTGTCGTCGCTGTCGCCCTTTCGGCACAGACGACCGACAAGAAGGTCAACGAGGTCACGCCGGCGCTGTTCGCTGCGGCCGGCACCCCCGAGAAGATGGCGGCGCTCGACCCCGATGAGATCCTCGAGTACATCAAAACGGTGGGCCTCGCTCCGACCAAGGCCCGAAATCTCTGGACGATGGCGAACCAGATCGTCGACGCCGGTGGCGAGATCATCGGCGACTGGGACTTCCTCGAATCGCTCGCAGGCGTCGGCCACAAGACCGCGTCGGTCGTGATGGGTGGTGTGTTCGGCGTGCCCGCCTTCGCCGTCGACACGCACATCCACCGATTGGCTGCGCGCTGGGGTCTGTCGAACGGCTCCACGGTCGAGCGCACGGAGAAGGATCTGAAGGCGGTGTTCCCTGAGTCGACGTGGAGTGACCGTCACTTACAGATCATCTATTTCGGTCGCGAGTACTGTCCGGCGAAACGCCACGATCTGGCGGCCTGTCCGATCTGTGGGTGGGCTGCGACCAAGAAGCGCATCCTCGAAGAATCAGGTCGCTGAGCCGACATGGGCGCCGCCGAACTCGTTGTCGTCGGCGCTCTGGTCGTTGCGTTCTCGCTCGTCTCCAAGCGGATCGGAGGCTGGCCGATCACGATGCCGATGGTCTTCGTCGGTGCCGGCGCGCTCGCCGACGCCGTCGGATTCATCGACGTGTCGGCGGACCGCGAGGTCATCGTCGTGTTCGCCGAGATCACCCTCGCGGTCATCCTGTTCAGCGACGCCTCGCGAATCGACATACGGCGACTTCGCCGATACCTCGGTATCCCTGTTCGGCTGCTGGCGATCGGACTGCCGCTCACGATGCTCGCCGGCACGTTCGTGAACGGCCTGTTGTTCCCGGACCTTGCGTTCGCGGAAGTGGCGCTGATTGCAGTGATCCTGTCGCCGACGGACGCGGCGCTGGGCGCGGCGGTGATCGAAGACCCGGTGGTGCCGCGGCGTGAGCGTCTCGCCCTCAACGTGGAGTCAGGGGTCAACGACGGATTGGCGGTGCCTGCAGTTGCGATTCTCACCGCCGTCGCGCTGGGTGAGTCGCGAACGACGGCGTCGTGGGCGGGTTTCGTCTCTCAACAGATCGGCGGCGGCATCGCTGTCGGCCTCACTGCCGGTGGTGCCGCGATCTGGTTGCTGCGCGAGGCGCGTCGACGCGACTGGGCCGACGGTCGGTATGAACAGTTGGCCACGTTCTTGGTTCCGATGATCGCGCTGTTCGGCGCCGAGGCGGTCGAGGGCAACTCGTTCATCGCGGCGTTCGTGGCCGGCCTGACCTTCGGTGCCTTCGGCGCGACCGCGGCGCGTGCGTCGGGCGACGACGTGCAGATCGAACTTCCGGAACGGCTGGGCGAGTTCACCGAGGATGCGAGCCAGCTCATGGGTCTCGTCGCCTTCTTCGTGTTCGGCAACGTGTTGGTCGTCGACTCCTTCGATCACATCTCGGTTCCCATCGTCGTGTGTGCCGTCATGATGCTGACTGTCGGGCGCATGGTGCCGGTGTGGGTCGCATTGATCGGTACGTCGATGCGCGCACCGTCGCGGCTGTTCGTCGGTTGGTTCGGGCCGCGTGGTCTCGCATCGATCATCTTCGGGCTCCTCCTGCTCGAAGAGACCGAATCGATGACGGACGCAGGCGAAGAGATCTTCAGCGTCATCGCGGTGACGGTGACGGCCTCAGTGGTGCTCCACGGTGCGTCGGCTGCGTGGGGAGCGCGCAGCTATGGGCGATGGGCGGCCGAGGCGGCGGCGCGCTCCGACGAGGAACGTGACTCGATGGAGATGGACGGCGACCACGACGCATTCATCCCGCGGTTGCGGTGGTCGAGGCGCAGCAGCTGACGTTGCGGGGTCACCAGTCGGGGCGACCGTCGGACTCGATGTCGGCGTCTTCAAGAACGAGATCCCAGCGGTCGAGGCAGTCTTCGCAGCGATACGCGATGGCGTCGCCCGCCTCCCAGTAGCCGTCTTCGGGCGGCAGCGTCAGTAGAAAGCAGCGTCCGCCACAGTCGATGCACGTGATCTGTGGTGGTGGGCCGATCATCTGACCAGTCTGGCGGGCTTTGCTCGTACAGTGCGCACATGCGTGTCGTGGCGGGAGAACTCGGTGGGCGCAAGCTCGTGGCTCCGGAAGGAACCTCGACACGTCCGACCACCGATCGCGTGCGTGAAGCGGTGTTCAA
>CALICC010000339.1 GCA_938049325.1 uncultured Ilumatobacter sp.
GTGGTCTCGACCGGCGTCGATCCGGTGACCTCTCACTTTTCAGGCGAGCGCTCTGCCAACTGAGCTACGAGACCATGTTGATGTGTCGAGCCTTCGGCCGACTTCCTGACGTTCCCACGCTACTGCGGAGGCTCCAGTTCATCGGTCGAGCGTTTCGGCCGACTTCCTGACGTTCCCACGCTACTGCGGAAGCTCCAGTTCATCGGTCGAGCGTTTCGGCCGACTTCCTGACGTTCCCACGCTACTGCGGAAGCTCCAGTTCATCGGTCGAGCGATATTCGGCTCGCACATCTCTGACCTGGGCGATTGCTCGCTCAGATGCACGAGAGCCACTCGCCAATTGCTTGGTGAGTGGCCCTGTGTGGCGGTCCCGACGGGATTTGAACCCGCGACCTCCGGCTTGACAGGCCGGCGTGAACTCCTGACTTCACCACGGGACCATTTGATATTCCCGGCAGATGTCAACCCGCCATGTTGTTCTATGTGTAGTGCGTTGCCGCACCGCACCCCCAACGGGATTCGAACCCGTGCTGCCACCTTGAAAGGGTGGAGTCCTAGGCCGCTAGACGATGGGGGCCTATTCGAGGCATGGGCCTCTTCTCGTTGAGAGCGAGATGAATCTAACAGCCAGGCCCGAACGTTCCACGCGGAGAATGAACGGATTTGCGGGGTGTTCTCTCGGTTCAGACGTCGGGTCTATCGTGCCCACGTGCAATTGACCGGTCGACGAGGCAAGATCAACCGGGTCGCGATGGCCGTCGGCGCGGGCTACCTGCTCGGAACTTTCTCCACCGCAGACCTCGTTGCGAAGCGTGCCGGACGCGGCGTCGATCTGCGCTCCGCTGGCTCCGGTAACCCGGGTGGTGCCAACGCACTCAAGCTGCTGGGAGCCAGAGCGGGAGTCACGGTCATGGCAGGCGACATCGCCAAGGGTGCGCTTGCGTGCGGTGCCGGCGCCGTTCTCGCCGGGCCGACCGGTGCGCATCTCGCTGGCACCGCGTCGGTTGCCGGCCACTGCTATCCGGTGTGGAACGGCTTCAAGGGCGGCAAAGGGGTGGCGGCGAGCGTCGGTCAATGCTTCGCGACGTTCCCGGCATACTTTCCGATCGACGTGGTGGTCGCGGCCGCAACGATGTCGGTACCGGCGTGGAAGCAACGAGCGTTCGCCGCAACGCTCACGTCGAGTGTCTGCTGGGTCATCGGCGGTGTCGTCTGGTGGGCCAAAGGGTGGCGAAACCTGTGGGGCCCGAAACCGACGGTGATGTTGCCCATCAGTGCGTTGATGTCGAGTGCGATCATCGTCCAGCGTTTCGTGGCCGCCGGAAACCCGGCCGACATCGACGAGCAGGCGGAGCGTCGCGGATGATCGCGCTCGTCGTCGATTCGAACAGCCAGATGCCACCCGACCTGGCCGGGCGTCTCGGCGCGATCGTGGTGCCGCTCACCGTGGAGATCGACGGCGTCGCGTTCCGGGAAGGCGTCGATCTCGACGCTGACCGGTTCTACGAGGCGTGGAACGACGGGCATGTTCCGGAGATCACCACGAGCCAACCCGCTCCTGGACTCTTCGTCGAGGCGTACGACCGAGCGATTGCTGCCGGGGCGACGGAGATCCTTTCGATCCATGTCGCCGAGTCCATGAGTGGAACCATCAACTCGGCGAGGCTCGCTGCCGGTCTCACCGGTGTTCCGGTGCGCCTGGTCGACACGGGTACCGCCAGTTTCGGTATCTCGTGCTGCGCGTGGGCGGCGGCCGACGCTTTGTCCGATGGGGCCGACGTCGAGTCGGCCGCGCTGGTGGCGGAAGCCCGCGCCGCCACATTGCACACGACCTTCGTGGTCGGCGTGCCGCATCTGATGGACCGATCGGGGCGAGCCGACGGGATCGAGGTCGAGGCCGCTGCCTCCGACGGAATTGCCGTGATCGCGCTGACCGGGCCCGACCTCTCGGTGCTCGCCACGGTGAGCGAACTCGACGAGGCGGTCGAGGTGATGGCGGCCGACGCGTTGTCGAGGACTCCGACGCAGGCGGACGGTCTGAGGATCGCGATCGGTACCTCCGACGAGTCGAGCCGGCCGATGTCGGTTGCGCTCACCTCGGCGTTGGCGAGCGCGTCACAGGTTGCCGATGTGGTCCAGTATCGGATCGGTCCGAGCATCGGTGCGCACACCGGCCCGGGTACCGCTGGCTTGTTCGTGTTCTGACCTCGACGAATCTCAGCGCACGGCTTCGGTTCTCGAACCACGACGGTCAACCTGCCGCCGCAGTCGCGTGTTACGGTTTTCTGATGGCTGACCCCGTGAAGGTCGCGATCCCCAAGGCCCATGAAGCAGACCCGCTCGCGGCCGCTGCGATCGAAGGCGTGATCTTGCTGGCAGGCCCGTTCGGGGCACAACTCGATGGCGCACAGTTGGTGGGGGCGACTGGAGGAGTCACCATCGGCTTCGGTTTGGCCGCGGGCGCGGCTGACACGATTGGCGGCGAGATCGGTGGCGGCATCTGCACGCATGGAGGCAGGTGGGCGCTCTACGGCGACGTCGGCCTTCTTGCAGGCGCGCTCGCCGGCGTCGCTGGACTCGTCACGACAACAATCGTCCGTGGCGGGTTCGACGCGTTTGGGGGAGACTGCGTTGCCTTCGGTCTTGCGGGCGGGGAGGCCGTCGTCGGAGAGGCTGCGGTGCTGCTGACGCCGGCGATGCAGTTCCTCGGGATCACGGTGGGAGTTGGCGTGGGTGCTGGTCTTCCTCTCGACGTGTTCGCGGCGCAGCAGCGCACGTGGACGACAGCGCCGCCCATCAGCTGAGCCCGACCGGTCTTTCGGTCAGACTTTGGCGAGGGGATTTCGCTGGGTCTTTGCCGCACGCGTGCGTAACTCGGCCGGAACGACCGGCAGCAACATGCCGTACGGCGCCGCGCTGTAGAGATGGTGAATTCGATGGGCTTCGGCAAGTCGATCGAGTGGCGCGATCCGGCGATCTCCGAACCAGTCGAGACGGCGATGGATGTAGACGTCGTGAACCAGCGCGTAGGCCGCGCCGTACATCGTGACGCCGATGCCGATCGGGATGAGTGACCCGAAGCCGTCCCAGTTGAACCCGGCGAACAGTCCGACATTGACCAGTCCAGCAAACATCACCGGGTACCAGTCGTTGGTTTCCCAACGGCGCTCCTGGCGCTGATGGTGGCTGCGGTGGATGAACTCGCCGATGCCGTGCATCACCCAACGGTGGGTCGCAGCAGTGACCGGCTCCATGACGAGAAACGCGATCGCAGCGATTGCGGCGGTCGACCAACTCACAGCGAGAACGATAGGCGAGGTCGTGCGAAAGCGCCGCGATGAGCGGTCGGTTCTCTCGGCGCAGCACCACGACGTCCGGTTGTGCCGGTTCGCGGATCGGCCCATTCGGGGTCCGCTTCGTCGCCTATCCCTGCGGGCCTCCCGGGCCGCCGCCCCCGCCGCCGGGAGCTGTGTAGGCGCCGCTGTAGCAACCGAGCACATACGGGAACGTGTCGGTCGTGTAGTAGGCGTAGTTGCCGTCGGCGTCGGTCAGCCCGTTGCATTCGTCCAGGTCACCGGAACCGGCGACGTACGTGTGCGCCGACCAGGTGTCGGTCGAGAACAGTGTGGCGTCGGTCAGCTCCCACGATGACTCGTACTGGTCGTTGCCGGTGTAGATCGGGAAGCCGTCGAACGCAAAGCCGAGCAGCTGTGGACCTGACGCCGCTTCAGCGGGCGTGAAGATGCAGTCGGTCGTCGTGCTGGTGCCGAAGAGGTGGATGTGGAATCCGCCGGGTCCGTTGTGGCTTCCGCATTCGCTGAGCGCCCCACCGAGGGAGAGGACGTCGCCGCCCGTTCCCTCGGTCGCTCCGTAGATGGGGATGCCGTTGAGCGCGATGGCCACGGGCCCGAGGCGGGCGATGTCGGCCGTGTCGCCGGTGATCGCCGGCGAAGCGGGGATCTCGAAGCTGAGGTCTTGTGGCCTGGGATCGCCCGGTGACGTTTCGATGTAGGTGTAGTCAGGAACGCCGTTCGACGAGGTGACGATCGTGTCGCCACTGCACACCGCGCTCGACTCCGGGTCAACCAGGTCGGGATTCGCGGAGCCGTTCGTGGTGAACAGTGCAGCCTTCTCCTCGCAGGAGGTGGCGATCGGGACTGTCGTCGTGGTGGTCGAGGTCACCGTCACCACGGCGTCGACGAAGTAGCCGGAGGCATCGACGAGCAGATGGGTCTCGGCACTCGAGTACACACAGACATCGTCGTTGTCACTGACAGCGACGGCCACGAAATTCGGCACCGTCTGACCGGCGCCGAAGTTGACGTTCGATGCGAGTGGAGTGTCACCACCGCACGCGTACACCGTCAGGTAGCCGGCGTCGACCGGATTCACTGCCGTCACGCTGAGTAGGACCACATTGGCTGCGTCGGGAATCTCGGCCCGATCGGTTGCTTCGACTTCGGTGGTCGAACCTGCGGACGCTCGACCGGCGCCTTGAAACTCGCCGTCGGCCGTGGTGCCCTCCGCACGGGTGTCGAGCAGTCGGACGGGCTCGATCGTGCTCGGTTCCTCGTTGGCGGGGACATAGCCGTCGACGTCGACGGCGAGGTTGGTCGAGACATTCGTGTACACGCAGACGTTTCCGTCGGCGTCGATGCTCACTGCAGCCGTGCGAGCAATCGTGGTGCCCGCAGTGAAGTTCACGTTCGAGGAGGTCGGTACCTCGGTGTCGCACGAGAAGACCGTCAAGAAGCCGTCATCGTCCGGGTTCACCGCTGTGACGTTGACGATGGCCGCTTGTGCGTCGGCCGGTACCGCGCCGCGCCCTGCGACCTCGATCTCTTTGACCGAGTCTGCCCCGAGGGGGCCGGAACCCACGTCGGTGCCATCGATCGTGGCGTCGGCTCCCGCTGTGGGTCGTGTATCGGTGAGTCGGGCTGAGGTGATGGGAACGGGCGACCCGTTCTCGGTGTAACCGTTGACGTCGACCAGGAGGTGAGTTTCTGCGCTCGTGTAGATGCAGATCTGGTCGTCGGCGCCGATCGGTGCGAGCACGGCGTTCGCCACGGTGTCGCCGGCTTCGAAGTTGAGGTTCGAAGCGGTCGGTTGGTTCTCGTCGCACACGAAGAGCGTCACGTAGCCCTGATCGCTCGGATTCACGGCCGTGACGTTGAGCATTGCGCTCGTCGCCGTCGACGCGACGTTCCCGCGTCCTGCGACTCCGACCGCGATGACCGACTCGGCAGCGACTCGCCCTGCACCCAGGTTGTCGCCGTCGACCGTGCTCGCTCCCGATGCTGTTCGAGTGTCGAGCAGGCGAGCTGGATCAATCGATGTGTAGTCGCCCTCGTCTCCCGAGGCAATCGGTGACGAACTCGTCACGATCGGAATCACGATGCTGGCGGCGATGGCGAGTGCTGCCGGCAGTCCGACGGCAGCGATTCGCACGAGTCGAGATGGTTGGTCGTTCATGCGCAGCACGCTCGCGCACGGAAATGTGAGCATGCTGTGAGTGCTCTGCGAACACTCTGTCAACCGTCGGGATCGGTCGCCGTCGATCCGAGAACTTCAGCTGTACGACGCGAGTGCGTCGTCGAGGCTCGACTCGATCACGCCGTGAGCGTCGGCGACGCCCGCCAACCACTTCGGGCGAAACGAGCTGGCCACCGTGATCGGAGATTCGGCAGGCGAGCCCGACATCGCCAGCCCGACGAACGACATCGCGTAGTCCGGTGGGCGTAGGTCGCGACCGAGTTCGACCAGCGCGTACGGATCGGGGCCGGTGCCGTCGGTGTCGAGCGCGAAGAAGCTCTGCGAACTGGGCCCGGTTGGCCCGCCAGCGAGACCCGGACCATCGGTCAGGATGGCGCCGTGCACCTGGCTGGCGCGTGCGCCGGCGATCTGGAGTGCGATGTACGCGCCGAGCCCGCGGCCGAGCACGGTGATCGAACGGCTCGCGTCGTTGTCGGTCAAATGGGCGAGTGCGTGGTCGGCGTCGGCCATCAACGTCTCAGCCGAATAGCCGCCACCGGACGGCACCGTGCTCGCCCCGTGACCGGTGAAGTCGAGTGCAGCGATCGTCCCGGGCCACGCGGCTGCCCAGTGGGGAACGGCGGCCGGTGAGGTGTCGCCGAGGCCGTGCAGCAAGAGCAGCGGGCGGCTCGGATTGGCTGGATCGAGCGGTGTGTCGCGGAGCAGGTGCAGCGCGAGGTCGATCTTGTTGTGGCGCAACATCACCGTGGTCATGACGGGTCTCCGATGAAGTCGAGCACCAGCTTGGCGACACGTTCGGGTTGTTCGATGTGGACGAAGTGGCCAACGTCGTCGAGCACCTCGCAGTGTCCGTCGAGAGGCATGTATGGCGCCACCTTGTGCGGCGGGGTGCCCCAGCCCATCTCCTCGAGCTGCGCGCCGAGGATCCCGAGGAAGGGCATCGGCAGTCCGGGAAGGCGCATCAGCGTCCACTCCGGACGCCACGGCCCGAAGCCACCGAAGCGCAACGCTGGGTCGATCTTCCAGCGCCAGCCGTCGTCGGACTCGAAGCCGCCGGTGGTGACCAGTCGCCGCAGCCATTCGTGAGGGAGGCGCGGGTTCATGCGGCCGCGGCGCTTCGCGAGCTCATCGAGCGTTCCGGGTTTGCGGCTCGCCGTGGCGGTGCGACGACGCGAGTCGAGCCAGCCGGCCAGATCCTTGGCGAGCATGGTGGTGCGCTCGTGCTCGGCAACGTCGGGGATGTTCCGCTTGTAGGGGATGCCGTCCATGTTGGCCAGGCAGCGGAATCGGAACGGCTGAGCGTCGGCGAGCTGTGCCATCAACGCGCCACCCTTGGAGTGTCCGACCACCGGGATCGGACGCCCGCCGGCGACATGGTCGAACACGGCAAGTGTGTCGCGCATGTCGCCGTCCCATGAGTACAGCGCGGCGTGCTCGCTGTTGCCGTGGCCGCGCTGGTCCCAGCACACCACGCGCCAGCCGGCGTCTGCGAGTAACGGTGCGAACACGTCGAACGTTCGAGCGAAATCGAAGCCGCCGTGCATCATCATCAACGGGGGAGCGGCTGCATCGCCCCATTCGTAAACGGCGAGCCGCACCCCATGGCCGGGCAAGTCGTAGTGCCGGTCGGGGCGACGGGCTCCCGGAAACGGCGACTCTCCATGTGGGTCGAGCCCGGCTCCGGGTGATTCGTCGGTGGATTCTGTCGGCACGAGCCGGACAGTAGTGGAGCGGCGCCGAGGGTCCCCAGTGGGCGTATGTGCTTCCCTGGACGGCGTTCGACATATCATCATCTCATGAAGATCCGGCGAGGAGCCCCGCTTCCCGTGCGCACCCTGGTCGGCCCGGTCCTGTTCGCCAGCGCACTGCTGGTCGGAGCGACTTCGTGTGGCACGACTGATGAGGCATCACGCCAGACACTGCCGCCGCTCGAAACGACCACCACCACGTCGACGACCACCACCACGATCTCTCGTGACCGGTTCTACACCGTCGAGCGCGGCGACATTCTCGCGGTCATCGCCGCCAAGTACGAGGTGACGATCGAGTCGATCGTCGAACTCAACGACCTCGACAACCAGGACGACATCCAAGCCGGTCAGGTGCTCGAGATCCCCGAGAACGTCCGCGGGTGACGTTCGGCTCGCTCCGATGTCCATCGGGCGACCCGACGGGTTCGTACACTTGGCTCTATGAGCTTTTGGCCAAACGCTGAACACTGGAGCGTGAAGATTCCGCTCCACACGCCACACCCTCGCCTCGACGTCCTGGCTGAAACCGGCGTCGTCGTGCTCACGGACGCGCCGTTTGCATGTCCCGAGTCGGAGTACCTGGCGCTCGAGTACATGGATTGGAAGTCGGGCGGCGACACGAACTTCGCTCCGATCGCCACGGCCGACGGCGAGCTCGACTGTCGCGGGTTCTGGGACAAGGGCAAGACCGACAAGGACGCCGAGTGGACGGCCAATGCCGAGGTCGCTCCGTCGATCAAGAACTACGTCGATGGTGTGGGCGCGAACTTCGGTCGCGTGCGCACCATCAAGCTCGAACCGCAAGACCGCGAGGCAGCGATCCGGTCGTTGCACCGCGACGACAACAACCGCTTCAATCCTGACGACGAAGGTTGGGTCGTGCGGTCGTGGGTCGAACTCACCGACAACCCCGACAGCTACATGATCCTGATGGACAACGACGAGAACGGCCTCCCTGACGCATCGACCGAGATCCGTGTGCCGTTGCACAAAGGCGCTCGGTTTGTCGTCGACACGCAGCGGCTGTGGCATGTCGTGGTGCACAACGGGGATGCGCCGCGCTACGCATTGATCACCAGCTTCGAGTCGGGTCCGGTGCTCGACGAGTGGATCAGCGCCAATCGCGCTGCTGCGTAAGCCGTCGCCGTCGGTCGCCCATCGTGGGCACAACTACGGTGTGTCCATGAGGCGTTCTGTCGCAGCGTTCGCACTGTTGTCGGTTGGCTTGACGTCGTGCATGATCGACACCGTCGCCGGGGGAGGCAGCGTCGTCGAGCCGATCGCTCCCGAAACCGTCGGAACCGACCTCGAGTTGGAAGGCGGTTCCGTCGGACTCAACGCGCATCCCGATGGTGGTGTCATCTTCTCGCTCGACCACACCGTGGTGCATCTCCGGCCGGACGGTTCCATCGACGTGTTGTTCGAAGAACCGGACCCCGGCCTGTTCGTGAGTGAGCCTGCCATCGACGGGGCGGGACGCACGTACGTCTCGACGGGCAATCTCTTCTCGCCGATCACGGTCCACGTGGTCGAGCCGGGCGGAGCGTCAACGGAGTACCCGCTCGGAACCACATTCGTGAGCACGTTCGAGATCGATCCGGTCACCGACGAGGTGTACGCGGCGTACAACCTGGCTGCCCCTGGGCGCCCGGAGATTCGACGGTTCGTCGATGGCGTGTTCGAACCGTTGCCCGGAACTCCGCGGACCGACAGGGTGTCGGGCCCGCCGTTCTCGGCGCAGACGAGCCCGTTCGCGGTTCGGGACGGTTCGATTTTCACGGTCGACGGCGCGCAAGTGGTCGAGTTCGAGTCCGATGGGACGTCGTCGGTGATCGCAGGTACCGGAGTCGTCGGGAACACGGGCGACGGTGGGCGTGCGATCGATGCAGATCTCGGCCGCATCGCGGGACTCGACGTGCATGACGACGTCATGTTGATCAGCGACAACCAGTTCCACGTCGTGCGACTCGTCGACGCCGTCGGAGTGATTCGCACCCTGGCCGGCGCGGGTTCCGCAGGCTTCTCAGGTGACGGTGGCGAGTCGTCGGCTGCCGAATTGGATCATCCCGCAGCAATCGTCTCACTCGGGCTCGCTCGCTTCTACGTCAACGACGTTGGAAACGGCCGAGTGAGACTGGCCGACGGGCTGGTACCCGAGTAGCCGGGTGAGCGCCCTGGAGGCGGGTCAACTGCGGTGATCGACGGCGAGGTCGGCGATGTCGCGCATGATCTTCGCGATCTCGAAGTCCTTCGGCGTGTACACGCGTGCGATGCCGATGTCGGCAAGGCGAGGTCGGTCGTCTTCGGGGATGATGCCGCCGACGATCACCGGGATGTCGACACCCATCTTCTCGAGGTGCCCCAGCACGTCGGGGACCAACTCGAGGTGCGATCCCGAGAGGATGGAGAGACCGATCACGTCGGGGTCCTCGTCGCGCGCCGACGCGGCGATCTGTTCGGGTGTGAGACGGATGCCGGAGTAGACGACTTCCATGCCCGAGTCGCGCGCGGCGACGGCGATTTGTTCCGCGCCGGACGAGTGGCCGTCCAGACCGGGTTTGGCCACCAAGAACTTGGGCGGCCCACCGTCGATCGATTTCACGAACTCGGCCACGTCGGCCAAACCCGCAGCGGGGGCTGTTGCACCGCCGACGCCGGTCGGCGCTCGGTACTCGCCGAACACGTCGCGCATCACCGTGGCCCACTCGCCGGTGGTGCCGCCGGCCTTGGCCAGCGCGATCGACGCAGGCATCACGTTGGTGCCGTCGGCCGCAGCTGCGCGCAGCTCGGCCAGAGCGGCCTCCACGGCGGCGGTGTCGCGTTCGTTTCGCCACACGGCCAACTCGTCGACCGCCTCCTGCTCGACGCCGTGGTCGATCTTCAAGATGTTGTTCTCACCGGCGAGCGGAGACTCCGCCGTTTCGACGAACTCGTTCACGCCGATCACCGACTGCTCACCGGACTCGATCCGGCGAGTACGCGT
>CALICC010000340.1 GCA_938049325.1 uncultured Ilumatobacter sp.
GTAGAACGGAAGACCCGACACGAGCACGCGGATCAGTGCGCCGAACGCAGCGACCTTGCCCGCCGACGCCATGAACGCGGTGACCGGCGACGGCGCACCCTGGTACACATCGGGGGCCCACACATGGAACGGCGCAGCGGCGACCTTGAACCCGAGACCAACGATCAGCAACGCGATGCCTGCGAGTGCGATGGCGTCGTTGTCGGCGCTGATCTGCGCTCCCAACGACACGATCATCTCGCTGATATTGGTGGTGCCGGTCGCACCGTAGATGAGCGCGATGCCGTACAGCAGGAACGCCGAGGCGAACCCGCCGAGCACGAAGTACTTGAGGCCCGACTCGGCCGAGGCGTCGTTACGACGGTTCGACGCAGCGAGCACGTACAGCGCCAGTGACAGTGTCTCGAGGCCGAGGAACAACACGATCAAATCGTTCGCTGACGCCATGACGATGCCACCGGTGGCGGCAACGAGGAGCAACGCGTAGATCTCGGGCCCGTCGTTGGGCGTGTCGCGCAGGAACTGATCGGTCAACATCGACACGAGCAGCACAGCGAGCGAAATCGTGATCGTTGACCACATCGCGAATTTGTCGAACGCCAACGCGTCGGCCACCAGTGTCTGCGGCCCGCGATCGGAGATGTCGTCCCAGTTGACGATCGCGAGCACACCCGCAGCGCCGGCGATGACACTCGTGTACAGCGAGTACAACCCGCGCGGCCACGTCGGCGTCAGCGCACCAACGACCAGCAGGAAGAGCGCGCCACCCACGAGCACGAGGAGCGGCGACAGTGCGAACCAGAGAACCTCGGGCCCGCCGCCGGTCACGAGGGCGGGATCAGCTTGAGCAAGGAAGTTCATCAGCCTTCACCTTCCTCTTCGCCGAGGTCTTCGTCATCGTGCTGCTCTTCTTTGTGTTCGACTTCGAACTCGCCGCGCTCCGACCCGATGGTGGGCGCAACGAAGCGGTTGTCGGCTTGGACGTGAGTGACCAGGCGGTCGACGCTGGGCTCGATTCGATCGAGCAATGGCTTGGGGTATACGCCGGCGAACACGATGGCGACGATGAACGGAATGAGCACCAGACCTTCGGTGACCTTCAGCTCGGGGAACTTGGCGTTCTCTTCGTCCGGCTCACCATGGAAGACCCGCTGGTATGCCCAGAGGAGGTAGAGCGCGGCGAGGATCACACCGGCCGTTGCCACCACTGTCCACCAACGAGCGGTCTGGAACGAGCCGAGCAGAATCAAGTACTCGCCGATGAACCCGTTGAGTCCCGGCACGCCGATCGAGCTCAGCATCACGATCATGAACACCGCCGCGAAAATCGGGGCGACCTTCTGGATGCCGCCCAGTTCGGCGATCTGGCGGGTCTTGCGGCGCTCGTAGATCATGCCGACGAGGAGGAACAACGCACCGGTCGACACGCCGTGGTTCACCATCTGCAACACCGAACCACTGATTGCCTGCGATGTGAAAGCGAACGTGCCGAGCACGATGAAGCCGAGGTGAGCGATCGACGAATACGCAACGAGTCGCTTCAGGTCTTTCTGCATCGTGGCAGCGATGGCGCCGTAGATGATGCCGATGGCAGCGAGGGTGAGCCACAGCGGCTTACTCCAGATCGCAGCTTCGGGGAAGAGGTAGAGACCGAAGCGCAAGAAGCCGTACGTGCCGAGCTTGAGCATCACACCGGCCAGCACGACCGAGCCGGCGGTCGGAGCCTGCGTGTGAGCGTCGGGCAACCACGTGTGCAGCGGGAAGACCGGCACCTTCACGGCGAACGCCACGGCGAATCCGAAGAACAGCCAACGACCTGTGGTGACACTGAAGTTGCCGCCCTCGGCCAGCGCCACGAGGTCGAACGTGACACCACCGAGCTCGTCGCGAGCGATGAACGCCGTGGCGATGAGCGCGACGAGCATGAACGCCGACCCCAAGAACGTGTACAGATAGAACTTCGTGGCCGCGTACTCGCGGTTCTCGTAGCCCCAGCCACCGATGAGGAAGTACATCGGCACGAGCACGATCTCGAAGAACAAGAAGAACAGGAACAAGTCCAGTGAGAGGAACGAACCGAGCACACCGGCTTCGAGCATCAACAGCCACGCGAGATACGGCTTGTCGGACTGCCCGGGCCCATGGTGCGGGTCGATGCCGACGATGGCGAGCGGGAACAACAGCCCGGTCAACACGACGAGGAACAGCGAGATGCCGTCGACACCGAGGTGCCAGCCGATCCCCCACTGCTGGATCCACGGCTGCTGCGTGACGAACTGGAAGCCGTCGTCGTTCTGGTCGAACTCCTTCAGCATCCACAGCGTCAACGCGCCCGTGGTCACCGAAGCGAGCAGCGCGATGAGCTTGGCGAACTCCGGACGGCTCTTCTGCGTGAACAGAATCGAGATCGCGCCGATGAGCGGCACAACGATCAGAGCCGTCAACAACGGGAAGTCGGTCGGCAAGGCCGACGCTTCAGCAGCGAACATCACAGAATTCCTCGAATCACCACGAACCAACCGAGCAGCAGCACAACGCCGATGCCGATCACGCCTGCGTACTGGCGCACGTACCCGGTCTGTGCCTTGCGCGCCTGACCGGCGATGCTGCGCACGAGCGTGCCCACACCGTTGACTGCACCATCGATCACCTTGCCGTCGTAGTCGGCAACGGCCTGGAAGGTCTCACGTCCCGGATTGCCCATGAACCACGAGATCGCCGCGTCGTAACCCCAGCCCTTGGCGAGCAGCGTCGGCTCGATGGCCTTGGCCTTCTTGAACTGATACACCGCCAGCCCGAGAGCGATGCCGAGCAGCGCGCACGCGATGGCCACGAAGATCAACAACACCTTGTTGTCGTAGGCCCACGACCCGTCGATGTGCGCCTCGCCGATGCCGGCGACGGGCGACCCTTCGAACTCGACGATCGGGTGGAGCCAGTCGAGCAGCTTGCGCTGAGCGTTCTTCGGGATGATGCCAAGCGACGGCAGCTGGATGATGCCGCCGACGATCGACAGGCCCGCAAGCACCACCAGGGGGATGAGCATGAACGGGGGCGACTCGTGCGGCTTGAACTCACCGTGCGCTCCATGCGTTTCGACGGCGTCGACCAACTCTTCGGCCTCGGCCTCGACCTCGGCCTGATCGGCATTGGCGGCCTCCTCGGCAGCCTCGTCGGCGTCACCGGACTCGAGGTGTGCGGCTTCGGCCTCGTTGGCCATGCTGCCCCACTTCTGATCACCGAAGAAGGTCATGACCACCTGGCGGGTCATGTAGAACGCGGTGAGGATCGCCGTGGCGATACCGATCGCGTACAGCGCCCAGCCGGCGGCGTCGTCACGCCCGGCGGCGAACAGCAGGATCTCGTCTTTCGACCAGAACCCGGCGAACGGCGGCACACCGGCGATCGCGAGCCAGCCGATGATGAACGTGCTCGCCGTGATCGGCATGAACTTGAACAGCTTGCCCATCTTGCGCATGTCCTGCTCGTCGTGCATCCCGTGGATGACCGAGCCGGAACCGAGGAACAGCAGCGCCTTGAAGAAGGCGTGGGTGATC
>CALICC010000341.1 GCA_938049325.1 uncultured Ilumatobacter sp.
CTGGTCGTGGCTCGACACGAACCGCTCGCTCTTCCCCGAGGTCGAGCGTGACACGGTGACGTGGTCGTACGACACCATCGAACCGTGGCATGTTGCGTTCACGCCGACGATCAGAGCGATCGACGTCGACGTCGACGGTGAGTCGGCACTGCGCAACGGCGTCGCCACACGCGTCGACGCGGATGAAGTGCGGGCCAAGGCCGCCGAGCAAGCGGTTCGGCTCCACGCCGCACTTGAGGCCTGACACTGCACCGGCGACCGGTTCGTGCCGAGCGGTCCGCAACCGGCTCCTACTCGACGTCAGCGAGTCGGCGACGAGCGCGTTCCGCACCACCCAAATCACCCGCAGCTTCGAGCGCGTCGATGAGGCGGCCGTGCGCGCCCGGATCGTATTCGTCGACTTCGACGAGGCGCCGAGCGAGCGCGACATGGTCGTCGAGCTTCGCCGGCCCGGGCGCTTCAGCGAGTGCATCGAGTCGTCGGCGCAGCGCACCGGCCAGCGTCGAACGCACCTGCTCGCGCATCGGGATCGTCCAGTCCTCGTAGCGATCGTCGGGCAGAAACTCACCGGTGATCACTTCGATTCGTTCCGCATCGTCGTCGGCCGACAGCACGGCCTCGAGGTCAGTCGAGACCGCACTCAGATCAAGCGCGACCGTGTCGCGATCAGCGATCACACCACCGCCGAGCACGCGGCGAACGTGCGAGAGCTGCACCGAGAGACGCGCACCCAGCTTGTGGCGATCCGACTCGTCGGGCCACAGCAGGTCGAACAACTCGTCGCGAGTCACCGGCCAACCGCGGGCGAGCACCAGCCGCTTGAGCAGCGTTCGCGCTCGGCGTGATCCCCAGTCGCTGGCCTGCACATCGCCACCGTCGACGGTAACGACGAAGCGACCGAGAGTCGTCACGTGTGCGCCGGCCGGTCCCGGATCCGATGGGCGTTCCTGCACCGTCCCCGTCACCCACCGCTCCATCGGCTCCATCCACGACTCGACGTCGCCGAGAAACGCGAAGTGATCATCGCCGTCGAGCTCGATGAGCGTGGCGTCCTGTGCGAGCTCTGCCAGCTCGCGTCCGAGTTCGATCGGCAACGCCTGATCGCCGCGTCGATGGACCACCAACATCGGCGCCTCGATGTCGGCAACGACGTCGGTGGCATCCATATCGATCATCTGGATGAGCAGGTCGCGCAGCGAGTCCCGACCAGCCGACAGTCGCTCATAGCGTTCGAACCACGTGGCGAACTCGGTGTTGCCGATCTGCGACGGGGCGAAGATCGGAATCGAGAGCGATTCGGGAGTCCCCGCAAGCTCGGCGAAGTGCCCGCGCAGGGCCACCTGCTCGGCGCGTTGCTCGGCGGTGAGGTCGGTCTGGAAGAGACGTGCGCACGAACCGACCATGATCAGACTGTTCACGCGGTGCGGGTACGCAGCTGCGAAGAGCAGCGTGGTCACCCCACCTTCCGACTGTGCGAACAGATGCGCACGCTCGATCTCGGCCGCGTCCATCACGGCCTTCAAGTCGTCGACGCGGTCATCGACGTGCGGTACGCGAATGTTGCGGTCCGAACTTCCCGTGCCGCGCTTGTCGAAGTGCGTGTAGGTGCAGAAGGAGCCGAGACGGTCGAACATCGAACGAAGCCCAGGCCACTCCCAGGCAGCTTCGATGTTCTGCGCCGCCGGCGGGATGCCAACAACGGCCGGGCCCGACCCCCATTTCTGGTAGGCGATGCGAGCACCGCGTGACGTAGCGAATCGGATCGGAGGGATGTCGCCCATCGAACGATGGTAGGTCGTGCCGTACCGGCGCGATCCCAACGAGACGGACCGGAATCGAAAGGGAATCGAAAGGGTGCCGTGTGTCAATGACACCCATGATTTCGAAGCGACTTCTTCCCATCATCGCCGTGACAGGCGCCGCGCTCGTCGGGTGCGGTGCCGATGACCCCGATGGCGCAGCTGACGTGACCATCCGGTCGATCGACTACGCCTTCCTCGACGTTCCGCAGAGCGTGCCAGCCGGAGCGACGCTCGCGCTGTCGAACGAGAGTGCCGACGAGGCGCATGAGATCGTCGCCGTGCAACTGCCCGACGACGAAACGCGACCGGTCGCCGAGCTGGTGCGCCTCCCGCCGGAAGAGCTCGAACCTCTGATGGCCGGTCTCCGCACCGTGGTGCTCGCTGCGCCTGAAACCGACGGTGTTGCGGTCGTGGGCGACGGGTCACTGTCGGAGCCCGGTCGCTACGCCCTGCTGTGCGTCATCCCGACCGGAGCCGACCCCGAGGAGTACATGACGAAAGCGGCCACGAGTGACGGGCCACCCGACGTCACGGGCGGCCCGCCACACATCGTCAAAGGCATGTTCGCCGAGCTGACCGTCACCGCGTGAGCCTGCCACGCACCGATCAACACATCCAGACACCAACACATCCAGAAAAGGAACAACCCCATGTCCAACACAACGATCAGCACGCTTCCCTCGCACTCGGCGCCATACGCCTTGGCGACCGGGAAAGGCGCACACCGCCACTTCCTGAACCACCTGGCCACCACCAAGGTCGACCCGGGCGAATCAGGGTCGATGACCGCGATCGAGTTCCATGCACCACAGGGTTTCGGGCCGCCGCTGCACGTTCACGCCGAAGATGACGAGGTGATGATCGTGCTCGAGGGCGAGGTGGCGTTTCGATCGGGCGACCAGGAACACATCGCAACGGCAGGCTCGACGGTGTACTTACCGCACGGCGTGCCACACACTTTCCAGGTGCTGTCGGAGTCGGCTCGCATGACGACCGTGGCCGCACGCCTGCATGGCGCTCCGCTGTTCGGGCAGTTCGTCGCCGAGTTGGGCGACGAGCTGTCCGACCCCGTGTTGCCGGCGCCGACCGACATCGACCCCGCGGCAGTCGCCGAGGCCGGGGCTCGCCACGGCATCACCATCCTCGGCCCGCCACCTGCGCCCCTCGACTGATTCCGGCCAAGG
This sequence comes from uncultured Ilumatobacter sp., assembly GCA_938049325.1. GTDB lineage: Bacteria > Actinomycetota > Acidimicrobiia > Acidimicrobiales > Ilumatobacteraceae > Ilumatobacter_A. The sequence goes on from CALICC010000341.1 coordinate 2,987, forward strand.
CCGCCGAGCAGACAGTCCAGCGGCACGCCACACTGGAGTCCTGATGCTCGAGCCGACCGGACGCACCGTGATGATCAGTGGAGCGAACCGTGGCCTCGGCAACGCGATTGCACGCACGCTCCACGAGCACGGCTACAACGTGAGCGCCGGCGGTCGTGACATCGACCAACTCACCGAGTCACTCAGTGACCGCGCTGGCGACCACCTGCTCTGCCACACCTACGACGCAACCGCCCCCGATGACGAGGTCGCGTGGATCGACGCGACGGTGTCGCGTTTCGGTTCGCTCGACGCCATCGTGAACAACGCGGGCATCATCGAACTGGCGTCCTTCGCCGAGCTCACGGGCGAGATGGTCGACGCAGTGATGGCCGTGAATCTGAAGGCGCCGCTGCGGATGACCCAGGCC
>CALICC010000342.1 GCA_938049325.1 uncultured Ilumatobacter sp.
ATGCCCACGGTGGCGGTGGGCAGTGGGCTGAACAGTCCGAGGTCACCCCATGCCTGAGCGAGGAACGCAATCCAGGTGGTCATCACGAGCGCCGTGTGCGTACGGAGATCGGGGTCCTGGGTCGCTTTTCGTAGTCGGTGGCACGTGTGTACACACAGGGCCAACGGCGCAAGAAGCAGGGAGAGGCCGATCGGTCCGGCGAGGTTCATCATGCCGAGCATCGAGTTGTGCGGCAGGTACCTGTATTGCGGGAACGACGCGCTGATGTCGTCGGCCACGACGGCTTCGATGTAGGGCTTGCCGAACCCGGCGGGAAGCGGGAACCCCTGCTTCGCCGAGTACACGAGGTTGAAGTCCTCGATACCTCTCGTCTGGCTCGAGCTGTCTTCGCCGGTGAACACGCTCTGAAGGCTCTGGACCGGCGCGAAGACGCGTGCCGGTGGGGCGGCGAGACCGGCCAGGGTGTACACGAGAATGATCGGGACGAGAAAACCGGACACTTGCAACAGGCGATGATGGGCCTTGCGGCTCGCGGACAGCACGACGTACGCGAGAGCGCCCATGATGACCACCCAGGCGAGGCGGCGGTTGTTGACCACAATGGCGATCATCAGGATCGGCACGGTCGAACCGGCGAGAATGCGGCTCAGACGATCGGTGCGCTCGATGAATCGTGAGATGACCATGACGAGCGCGAGGGCCCAGGTGATCGAGTCGCTGTGCGAGGTGAGATACAGGGGCGGGTCGCCCTCGATGCCGCGTGCGACCGTGAGATAGATGTAGATCGCAAGAAAGGCTCGATAGATCGCGGTGACCAGGACGATCTTCCAGATCAGTGACGACAGCGCTGGTGTCGTGACACGGGCGGTCGCTGCGGCGAGAGCGAGCGCCATCGAGATTCCGAAGATCTGGTAGTAGACCTGCTGGACGTCGCCTCCGGTGATCGCGCCCCACACTGCGAGCACGGGGATCACGGCAAATGCGACGAACCATGCGTTGCCGAAGGTCGGTGGGAGTCTGAAGGGGTACTCCTCGACCTCGAGGCCCGGACCGGTGCGGCCGGTGAACGCTCGGGCAGCGATGATCATCGACACGATCAGCATCGGTGCGATCGGGATGGGGATGAACGGGACGGATTTCGAGATGGTGTTGAACCAGAAGTCGCCGACATGTTGGACCGGTGATGTCCACAAGTCGTTGTAGGGAGCCGATGACGGGTCGTCGACCGCGATGAAGAGCACCAGCATGACGACGATCAGTCGGTCGACGGGCCACCGAATGGCGAGCACCATGGCAATGGCGATCGCGATGAGCCGACCGGGTGATGACGTCGACAGTGCCAAGCCAGCCAGGATCACGGCGATGAGGGCGAGCGTGTTGGCGACCACCGGCGGGGCGCGCCGAACCACTCGCGGCGGCTCGAGTGTCAGGAGTCGCGCCGCGATCATCCAGGAAGCCTGGGGATGATGAAGAGCGCCAAGACGTAGTAGACGCCCCCGAGGAGCACGATCGAGCGGAACAGGTACGCGTGCGACCGCTGAGCGAGCAGGATCGGCGAAAGGATCATGCCGAGCAGCAGCGACATCTCGAGGAGCCCTTTCATCTGATCCGTCCTTTGTCGTTCGTTGCTTGGCGTCGTTCGTTGCTCAGCGGCGGCGCAGGTGCCACCACCGGCGCTTCTTGTCGCGTTCGAGGCACACGGAACCGACCACGCGGTCGACACCCACGAGGCCTGCGATGCCCGCCAGTGCGTCGGCGCGGCTGCGTTCGAGTCCGACCAGAAGCACGACGCGTGGGCAGCTCCGCAGGATCGGGATCGAGCTCGGGTCGACGCCGGGTGATTCGACAACGACGATGGTCTGGCTGCCGCCACTCTCGGCGATGTTCCGACTGGTTTCGGCGGCCTCGCCCGGGCGAAGCCCGACTGCGGTGACGACGTTGACCGGCTTGCCGGTGATCGAGGCGCCGACCTTGGCGAGTTCGATCGCGGTGTCGTTGGCTTCGACGCTGGTGACGGCGGGGACCGGCACCAGTGCGGTGGTCACGAAGTCTGGATCGCTGAGGCGGAACCACAAGGACTCCACGGCGGGGTTGCGAGCGAGGCCTGCCTGATATTCGACCGTCGTGACCGACGCGCCCTCCGAGCGCATTTCGACGGAATTTCCGTCGATCGCGTCGTGGGAGGTATCCCAGGTGTCGACGTCGAGGTTGACGTCGAGATCCGCATCGATCGCGTCGAACGTGTCGACGTGCGCGCGTGGAGCCTTCCCGCTCTTGCTCGTCTGCTTCTTGGCGCGTGGTTCGGTGACATCCGCGTCATCAGCGGGTTGCTTGGCACGGCGGCGCACGTCGGTTCGGTCGGTCGCATCGTCGTACCGGTCGGTCGCGTCGTCGTCGCGCGCCTTCAGGTCCGATGCGGCGTAACGAACGGTGGCATCGTCGTCGAAGCTGGCCGCGTCGAGCGCATCGTCGGTTGGTTCGGTGGTGGTTTTCATGTCGTTGATCTCTTCGCCCTCGTTGGCTTTTCGGGTTCGTTGGAGGCGGGCTTTCATGAGACTCTCTGTTCACTCTGGTCTGAGGTTCGGCTCAGGTCGCTCACCGGATCATCGCGCAATGACTCGCTGCGCGTGGTTCGGACCCAGGTGGGGCCGCCGCTTGCTTGGTCTCGCCACGCGTCGGATCCTCGTACTGCGACCTTCCAGGCCACGTAGCCCGGGACGCGGGCCATGGCAGGCAGTGCCCGCCACGAGCTGGGGGAGGCGGCAATGCCGGCGACCAGGTGGCCCAGGAGGCCGACCCACCCCGCTCCGAGTATTCGTAGGGGCCAGCGCCCGATGAGCGGTGTTGCCGCAACGGCCGCCACCGTGCCGACACCGAGGTAGGACACGATCGACGCCATCGGCGGCATCACGATGTCGACGGCGAGGTCGGCATCGAGGGCGCTCCGGCGCGACACCGCCCGACGCATGAGTGGCAGGCCGTGGTCGCGTCGCATGGTTTCTCGGCCGAGTTCCCAACGCACGCGCTGTGACTCGGAATCGCCGCTCGTCTGCGGCATGTCGCCGGCGACGAACGTGCCGTCGCAGTTTTCGACGGCCACGCCCTGCTCAGCGAGCATGATCGCGTACTCGATGTCTTCGACGACCGAGAACGCCCGGTAGGGGACGCGCGTCAGCAGAGTTCGTGCGAAGACCATGCCGTTGCCGCGCAGACCAGCCGAGAGTGAGAGTGCGGAGCGGCCGCGGGCCCGGACGCGATGCTGACTGGTGAATGCAACGTCGAGGAGACGCGTCCGCCAGGAGGCGCCCGGGTTGCGGACGCGGTAGTCGACTTGAATCGCCTCGGCGCCGTGCTCGAGATGGTGAGCAGCGTGCTGGAGCAGGTCGGGATCGACCAACGTGTCGGCATCGACCACGACGAAGGCGTCGACGTCGGTGCTGTCGAGCAGCGCAGTGAATGCCCAATCGAGCGCGTGGCCCTTGCCGCGCAACTCGACATTGGTTCGTTCCATCACCTCGGCACCTGCCAACCGAGCTTGGTCCGCGGTGTCGTCGGTGCAGTTGTCGGCAACGACGACGACCGAGAAGCGATCGCTCGGGTAGTTGAGGGCGGTGAGGCTCGACACGGTCGACGCGATGTTCGGTGCTTCGTCGTGGGCGGGGACCACGATGGCGAATCTCGACGCCGTCGAGACGCCGCACGCGTGCGGACGCGCGGCAAGGACGGTCATGGCCCCGAGATACAAACCGGAGAAGCTGACCGTGCCGGCGGCGACGGTGCCCAGTGCGTGAACGGGTTTCACCCGATCACCTTCCAGACGGTGCGGGACGAAGTACGGCGAGCACGGGGATGCGCTCCTGTTCGAGCTGCCACGTGGCGATGATGCGGCCGCGAGGCGCATCGAGCGCAACACACGCGAGGCCCATGACGACGAGGCCGAACATGAGCGCCGCGATGTAGCCGGTCAGGTTGCCGGAGATCGGTTGCGTCGGAACTTCCGGTGCTGCCGAGAGGGCGTACCGGAACTCGATGCCGGCCTCGGACTGGGCGAGCGCCAACTGGGCGTTGCGAACCTGCCCGAGCAGATCCTGTTCGGCGTTGTTCGCGCTTTCGAGCTCAGAGCCTGCCTGGGCACCGTCGCCGGGGCCGAGGTCGAGGTCGTCGCGAAGCTGTTCGACCAGGAGCGAAGCCTGAGTCGCTCGACCTTCGAGGATGGCCACCTGCTCACGCAGCGGCCCCACTTCGAGTCGGATGCGTTCTTCGAGGAAGCGGTCGTAGGCAGATTGGACGATGGCGGCCGCCTGCTGCGGGTCGGACCAGATCACCGAGATCTCGACGGTGTCGGCGTTGTTGTTCGCAAACACGAGGAGCGCAGTGCGCAGCGTGGTGCGCAGGGTCTCGGTCCGCTCGGCAGTGGTCTGCTGGCTCGGGAAGATCGAGTCCTTGAGGCGTCCGAAGAACGGCTTTTCGACTTCGTCGAGCAACGACGCTTCGTCGATGATGATGTCGAGGTTGTCGCGGCGCAGGATGATCGACTGAGCCTGTCGGCTGGCGCTCGTGGAGACACCGGTGGTGCCACCGAGGATGTTGTCACCGCCGAGCAGCACGGTTGCCGACGTCTGATACTGCGCCGGCGACGCGGCGAGCAGCATGCCACCCAGAGCGGTCGCGATCACGAGCGAAAGCAACGCAACGACGCGATGGCGTCGGATCGCGCGGAGCACGAAATTGGCCCAACGCTTGATCGGCTCGAGTGAAAAGAGTGAGTCTTCGTCGGGCGCTACGGCACCGCCTGTGGGTGCCGCGATATCGACGATCGTCGCCTCGTTCGGGCGCGCTCGAAGAGCCCGCCCCGGTGCCCGTTCGAGGTCACCGCCCATCTGTTGATCGTCTTGCGTGTCCACGTGTACCTCAAGCGTTGGTCGTCCATGTGGATGCTACCCACCGGCTATGTTTCGGTTCTTTGAATTCAAAACTTGACTCCGATAAGACGTGCATTTGACACGTCGTTGAGACGCAGCCTCCACGGGCCGATGGGGCCATGGCAGTAGCCTGGGCTCGTGGCCAGTGATGTGAACCCTGAGCCGCACGCGGCTGTGGACGGGGATGCGGTTGGAGATGAAGTTGAGGATGATTCTGCCACTCAACTCGCCAATTCCTCGGCAGGTGACGAACGTGACGTGGCTGCGTCGGGGCTCGGACGCACAGCGCTGACGAACTCCGCGCGGTTGGCCGTCGCGCTGATGCTGTCCTGGATCCTGTCCCTGGTCGGCCGATTCTTGATGCCCGTCCTGCTCGGCAAGGACGAATTCGGCGACCTCGCCTTCATCGAGAGCATCGCGATCCTGGTGCTGTCGTTGATGTCGTTCGGTGTCGGCGACTACATCCGAAAAGACGTCACCGAGCGACCGGAACACGCAGCCGACTTCGTCCGGCCGCTCATGCGAGTGCAGTTCGTGAGCGGTGCGGTGATCAGCGCGTTCTTGCTCGTCGGCTTCCTGACAGCATCTGGCGCCGAGTTGGCGCTGGTCGCACTCGGGTTCGGTCTCTGGCAAGTTGCACTACTTCTCGGTCAGACGCACGCCGCGTTGTTGCAGGCGCGTCACGACGTCCGCGTCGTCTCGGTGTCGGCGATCGTCACCAAGGCGCTCTGGTTCGTTCTGCTGCTCGGCGTCTACTTCGCAGGTTTCGAACTCCTTGCGCTCCCGGTGGCGCTCCTCGTGTCCGAGATCGTGCGCACGGTGTGGCTCGGTCGAGCGGTCCGAGCCGGATTCGGCTCCTTCCCCGACGCGCCACTCGCCGCCGCTCGCCCCGTGATTCGCAAATCGTTGCCGTTCTACATCAACTCGCTCAACGTCCAATTCATGGAATACAGCGTCCGGATCGTGGTCGGCATCATCGGGACCACGGTGGCGGTCGGCTTCTTGACGACTGCGATTCTCGCCTCGACGGTGCCGATGCTGCTGACGCCGATTCTGGGATGGATCGCGATTCCGGTGTTCACCTCCGTGCGAGCGCGAGGCGGCCCCGACGAGCTGTGGCAACGGGTCGGTCAGATGGTCGACATCTTGTCGGTTGTCGTGATGGCAGGCGGTGTGTTCCTCTATGCGCTGTCTGATTGGCTCATTCCGCTGCTGTTCGGCGACGAGTTCGCGCCGAGCGGTCCGGCGTTCGCCTTCCTGGCGCTGACCGTTCCGGCGACCTACGTCACGCAGGTGATCGGCAGCGCGTTCATCGCCGACGATCGGAGCTGGCAGAACACGCGGGTCAACATCGCCACGATGCTGTTCGTGCTCGGTGGGGTGATCGCCGTGATTCTGGTTGCCGGAAACGACGACGACGGCCGAACCGCCTGGCTCGCCGCGATCGTCATCGCCGCAGGTGAGTGGATCACCGTTGCGACGTTGGTCGTGCTGCGACCGTTCCGGCTCATCTCGTGGCCGAGTGCGGTCCGCATGGTGATCGTGTTGGCTGCGTTGGTCGTCGCATCGGTCGAGAAGCTCGGAGATGATTCCGATGCGTTGGTCCGCATCGCTGTGGGGCTGGCCGTGCTGGCGGCAATCAGCGATGTGCCGCGGCTGTTGGCTCAGGGCCGACTGGTCATGCGTTCAGACGGCGATGATGACGACGAAGATGCGTCCTCGAGTGCGCAGGCCGACGTCACCGAGGAGTTCGACTTCTCAGAGCCGCAGCCCGCGTTCCCTCCGCCCCCAGAATCCGAGTAGGTCACGTCGGGTTCGTTCCCGCCGTCAGACACTCAGCTCGGGTCGAACTCGGTGAATCGTGTGAGGTCTTCGCGCCGGCGGAGCGTCGACACGACGCCGTCTTCGAGGCCGAGCACCGCGGGCCTCGGGAACGTCGACGCAGTTGAGAACGGGACGAAGTACGCACCCGTGTCGAGGACAGCGAGAATGTCGCCGCGCTCAACGGTCGGGAGTTCGATCTCGGACACCAGGACATCGGCGGCGTCGGCCCGCGGTCCGACGAGTCGGTGGCGACGCGGCCGTGCGTCCGGTCGTGTGGTGTTCAACGTCGCGTGGCCGCCGCCGCGCATCGGCTCGGCCAGTTCCACGCCCGCGTCGAGGATGACGGTTCGGATCGCTTCGTCGCCCGACCCGGAGTCCTCGATGTCGAGTGCGGTGGTGAACATGAGTTGCGTGTCGCCGGTGAGTGAACGTCCCGGCTCCAACACGAGGCGTGGTGCCGGGAGGTCGTGGCTGTTGAAGTGGGTGGTGACGAGTTCCCACGCGAGCCGTGATGCCTGGGCGATCGTGATGATGTCGCCGGACGAGAGCGGCGCGGGCTCAGGCCGCCGCCGGACGCGATTGGCCAGCCGCGAGAGCGGCGAGGGTCGAGACTCGCTGATGACCGTCGGGACCGTGAGACTGCCACCGAGGTCGATGACTTCGGGATGAAATCCGGTGTCGAGCCGTAGCTCGTCGCAGAACGCAAGGACTGCCTGCATGTGCATGGTGACCGCGGCATCGTCCCTGAGCCCGAAACCTGAGTGGAAGTGCAGCCCGATCAGGTCGACGTGTGGGGAGTCGACGGCAAGGCGTGTAGAGACGGCGACGTCGCTTGACGTGGACGGCAGGCCGAACTGGCCGCCCCACATGTGCGGGAGTGAGATGCGTATGCCCACGCGCATGACCGAGCCGACCGAATCGGCTGCGGCGATCATCTGCCGGAGGTCGCCCAGCGAGTTCGCGTTGACCAACTCCACGCCGAGCTCGGCCGCCTGTCGAAGTGATGCTTGCGACTTGGCCGGCCCGTTGTAGATGATGCGCTCAGGCGGGACTCCGAGCTCGAGTGCCAACCACACTTCGTACGCCGAAATCGCCTCGGCACCGATGCCGGCGTCGTGCAGCCGGCCGAGCACCCCTGGGATCGGGTTGGTCTTGTAGGACGAGTAGACGTCAGCGCCGCGACCTGCGTCACGAAACGGTGCCAAGGCTGCCGCGGCGTTCCGGTCGAGATCGGCCATGTCGACGACATGGAGCGGCGATCCATACTCGGCGACAAGATCGCTGACGGACAATCCGGCAAGCGAGAGCTCGGTCGAGGAGGCAGACACGCGGCCGAGAGCGCTGGCACGATCGGAATCGCGTGTTGACGACTGAGAGGTCACCGGGGGAACGGTAACGCGGTGGACGTTGCGAGCACGTTGCATCCAATCCGCGTTTGTGCAGCATGTTGCGTGAATTAAGTCAACTCACGGGGTTTCTTGTCGATGTACATTCGAGCTCTCTTCCTCCGCGACGCAGGTGACCCGCATGACCAATCTTGACAATCCCGCCAACCACCTCGCGTCAGCAGGCAGACCCACGCTCTTCGTCGGAGACGAAATGCTCGTGCTGCAATGCGCGGTCGAGTCGGCGAATCATGGGCTCTCGCCCGTCGCCATCGTGTCGAGCAACGATCTGGTCCTTGCCGAGGCAGCCGGTAGCGGGATTTTGGCGATCGATCGTCGGCTGGCTTCCAGCATCGTGGACGCGGTCAGCAACGTCGACTTCGAGGTGCTGTTCAGCATCGCGTTCCGGCACATTCTTCCCACGGCACTCCTCGACCGAGCACAACTGGCGCTCAACTTCCACGACGGTCCGCTCCCACATCTCGGCGGGCTCAACGTCACCACCTGGAGCGTGCTCAACAACGAGTCGGAGCATGGCGTGACCTGGCACGAGATGTCAGCACTCGCCGACCGTGGCGACATCGTCCACGAAGTCCGCTTCCCGGTCGCACCGAACGAAACCGCGTTCTCGTTGAACGCTCGCTGCTACGAGGCAGGACTGGCATCGTTCCCTGCGGTGGCCGCGGCGGCCGCGACCGACTCGCTTCAGCGCACCCCGCAAACCGACGAAGGTCGGCGGATGTACCGACGCGTCGAGCGTCCTCGAGTGTTCGTCGATCCCGCACTTCCAGCGGTGGAGTTGGCTCGGGCCATCCGCTCGATCGATCTCGGACCACGAGCTGAGAACGCTCTGGGCTCTCCGCGCTGGGTTGCGAGCACCGGTGATGGTGCCGACTACCTCGTCGTCGAGTCGGCTCAGGTCGACAACTCCGACAGCGACGGGGCGCAAGGGGACGTCGAAGTCGTCGGCGACCAGGTGGTGCTCCAGACGGTCGACGGTCGACTCTCGATCGACCGAATGGTCCGCCCCGATGGCAGCCCGATCCCGGCGGCCGAGGCAGCGACGATCATGGCTCCCGCGGGCACCACGTCGTCGCCTGACAGCGCGCTCGTCGAAGCCCTCGAGGCGAGCGACGAACAGCTCGCGAAGTCCGAAGATGCGTGGCGGCTCGCGCTCGGCGCTGTATCGATCGAGCGGTCGCCCGTGCTGTCGAATGCTTCAGCTGGCGGCCCGGTCACGATCGAAATCGATACTGTCGTCGAACAGTCGACGTTGGTTGCCGCTGTTGCGTTGTGGCTGAACGGTGTCAACGGCGAGGCCGGGGCAGTCATCGAGTGCACCGATCCGGCCGCACGAGCTGCACAGCACGCGTTGCCGCTGCTTCGTGCACCGCTCGTCGACCTCGGTGTCGAGTCCGACGACTTCCACGCCGCCGACCGAGTGGGCGACATCAGCACGGTCGCCGTTGAGCGGCTCGATGCAGCTCTCGCGCGTGGTGCGTTCCTCAGTGACCTCGTCGCCCGCGACCCCGAGTTGCGCTCGGCGTCGCTCGATGCCGATGTCGCTGTGCATCTCGATGTTGATGTCGACGACGCGCTTGCGTCCATCAGTCGCAGCGCACGCATCGAGGTGCTGCGCAGAATCGACGGCTCGGTCGCAGTGCGCCACGCCATCGACGCAGCAACGGGTGACCGTGTTGCCGGGCAACTCGCGGCGGTCCTGTCCAGCCTCGACGCCGCCGACCCTGCGAGCACACCGCTCCGCGACATCACCTTCATGTCCGACTCGGATGTTGAACTGGTATCCAACTTCAACCAGACCGCGGTCGACTTCGAGCGTGGGCTCACACTCGATGCGCAGTTCCGAGCACAATGCGCAGCGACACCAACGGCGAATGCAGTCAGCGCCGGAGGCCTCACGTTGACCTACAGCGAGCTGGCGGCCGACGTCGACCGCATGGCCGCCTTGCTCACCTCCACGGGCGTCACGCCCGGCGACGGCGTCGGCCTGGCGCTCGATCGAGGAATCGACATGGTCGTGGCAATGCTCGCGACGATCTCGGTTGGCGCGCACTACTTGCCGCTCGACCCGACGTATCCGGCCGATCGCCTCGAATTCATGGTCACCGACTCGGGCACCTCGGTCATCGTGGCCCGAGCCGAGGCGGCAGATCTGTTCTCGGCAATCGACGTCAAGGTCGTCGATCCCGAAAGCCGGGTCGACGTCACGGGAGAGAGCCCTGTCGCTGCGGTCAGCGGACCGGAGTCGCTCGCGTACACGATCTACACCTCCGGCTCGACCGGGCTGCCGAAGGGCGTCGAGCTCGAGCACCGTCAGGTCAGCAATTTCTTCGTCGCGATGGACGCGGTGATCGGTCGCGATCCCGGTGTGTGGCTTGCTGTCACCAGCCTCTCGTTCGACATCTCCGTGCTCGAGTTGCTCTGGACGCTCACCCGCGGATTCCACGTCGTCGTCAAGCGCGACAGCGGGCTGAAGCCCGCCTCGTCACCGTCCTCCTTCGGGCCCGCGGGTGCGGTTGCTCGACCGTCGGTCGAGCGGCGCGGGCCGGTTGACACTCGGATGAGCCTTTTCTACTTCGCTGCCGACGAAGACCAGGCAGCGACCGGGTACCGGCTGCTGCTGGAGAGCGCCAAGTGGGGCGACGAGAACGGCTTCGATGCGGTGTGGACGCCCGAGCGACACTTCCACAGCTTCGGTGCGCCGTACCCGAACCCGAGCGTGGTCGGCGCGGCACTCGCTGCCACGACCGAGAACATCGGGATCCGCGCCGGCAGCGTGGTGATTCCGCTGCACTCGCCGATTCGCATTGCGGAGGAGTGGGCGGTCGTCGACAACCTCTCGGGTGGCCGTGTCGGGTTGTCGTTCGCCGCTGGTTGGCAACCCAATGACTTCGTGCTCAATCCCGGCGCATATGCAACAGCGCGCGACTCGCTTCCTGGTCTCGTCGACACCGTGCAGCGCCTCTGGCGTGGCGAAACGGTCGAGCTTCCTGGCCACGACGGTGCGCCGGTCGCCGTCAGCACGCTGCCGCGACCGATCCAGCCCGAATTGCCGATCTGGATCACGTCGGCCGGATCACCGGCCTCGTTCGAACGGGCAGGCACGCTCGGGCACAACATTCTCACGCACCTCGTCGGTCAGACCGTCGAGCAACTCGCCGCGAACATCTCCGGCTATCGCGCAGCATGGAACGAAGCGGGCCACGATGGTGACGGGTCGGTGTCGCTCATGCTGCACACCTACCTGCACGACGATGGTGACTTCGCCCGCGACACCGCACGCGCTCCGCTCAAGGGCTACCTCGGTACCGCGGTGGGTTTGCTCAAGGACCTGGCGTCGGCATTCCCCACGTTCCACAAGGCGGGCAAGAGTGCGGACGAAGCATTCCGCTCGCTCACCGACGACGAGATGTCGCAACTGCTCGATCTCGCGACCGAGCGGTACCTCGTGACCGCTGGCCTCTTCGGCACGATCGAGGACGCGGAGAAGATGGTTGACACCGTCGTCAACGCGGGCGTCGACGAGATCGCGTGCCTCATCGACTTCGGGATCGACGACGACATGGTGCTCGCGTCGCTCGACCTGCTCGGACGTGTTCACGACCGCGTGAACGAACAGAACGCCGAACACCTCGCCGCCGCTCAGAATGGGTTGGCCCCGGCCGCCGCCGCACCCGTCGATGTGCCCGAGACCTTTGCCGGACTCGTCGAGCACTACGGCGTGACGCACTTTCAATGCACGCCGTCGCTGGCCTCGATGCTCGTTGCGGATCCCGCGGACCGCGCGGCTTTCCGCTCGGTGAATCACATGATGGTCGGCGGCGAAGCGCTTCCGGTCGCGCTGGGAACCGAGCTGCGAGAGTTGTTGCCCGAGCGATTCACCAACATGTACGGCCCCACCGAAACGACGATCTGGTCGCTGGTGCACGAACTCGACGAGATCTCACCGGCTGGCGTGCCCATCGGCCGACCGATCGCGAACACGACGATGTTCGTCCTCGACGCACTCGGTCGTGACGTGCCGGTCGGCGCGTTCGGCGAGTTGTATCTCGGCGGCGAAGGAGTCGCCCGGGGCTATCACGACCGCCCGGAACTCACGGGCGATCGATTCCGCGAGGTGGGCGACAAAGGCCGGATCTATGCCACCGGTGACGTGGTGCGCGTTCGTCCCGACGGCATCGTCGAGTTCGGCGGTCGCAGCGACAATCAGGTCAAGATTCGCGGTCACAGGATCGAGCTCAGCGAGATCGAGTCCGTCATCGACAATCATGGGGCCGTCACGCGGTCGGTCGTCGTTGCCAAGGGCGATGGTGAGCCGACGCTCGTTGCCTACGTCGTGTTGCGCGACGACGCGGACGAGGTCGCGGGACCCGACATTCGTGCGTGGGTCGGCGAATCGCTGCCCGACGCCATGGTGCCGTCAGCGGTCGCCGTGCTCGATGCACTTCCGCTCACTCCGAACGGCAAGATCGATCGCAAGCGGCTCCCCGATGTGTCCGAGCTCGACGGTGGGAACGACGAACCGCTTCCCGAGTTCTCGAGTGACGACGCGGAAGCATTCGTGACCGCCGTTTGGCGTCGCGAGCTCGGGCAACCCGTCGGCGTCGACGACAACTTCTTCGACATCGGTGGACATTCGCTCCTCGCGGTCACGGTGTTCCGTGAGCTGGGATCGCATTGCCCGGCGTTGGCCTTGACCGACGTCTTCCGATATCCCACGATTCGCACGTTCGCCGATCACATGGCGGGCCTTCTCGGCGGTGATGGCGCGTTGGCCGCTGCGGCGCCGGCGGCACCGACTGGCACCGACCGCGGCGCCATGCGCCGCCGTGCACGAGGACGTCGCGGAGGTTCGTGATGTCCGAAGGGGAGGGATTCGGAGAAAATGATGTCGCGATCGTCGGGATGGCGGCACGCGTGCCTGGCGCTGACGATCCAGACGAGTTCTGGCGCCATGTCGAGGCGGGCGACGACTGCCTGAGCGATCTCGGCGACGAACAACTCGCCGCCGCTGGCGTCGACCAGGCGACGTTCTCGGCGTCCGACTACGTCAAGCGCTCCGGAATGATGCGCGACGTCGCCGGTTTCGATGCCGAGTTCTTCGGGATCGGGGCGCGCGACGGCGCGATCATGGATCCGCAGCATCGCCACTTCCTGGAGTGTGCATGGGAGGCACTCGAGGCGGCCGCGATCGTGCCCTCCACCTTCGACGGCGCGATCGGCGTATTCGGCGGCAGTGGGATGAACACGTACCTGCTGAACAATCTGATCACGGCACCCAATCTGCTCGACGACCTCGGATGGTTCCTGCTGCGCCACACCGGCAACGACAAGGACTTCCTCGTCAACAACGTCGCGTATCGCCTCAATCTGAGCGGTCCGGCGGTCAACGTCCAGACAGCGTGTTCGACATCGCTGGTCGCAGTGCACCTCGCAGTACAGAGCTTGCTGTCGTTCGAGTGCGACGCCGCGCTCGCAGGCGGAGCGACGATCGAGGTCCCGCACGGGGTCGGTTACGAATTCCGCGAGGGCGAGATCCTGTCGCCCGATGGCCGCTGTCGCGCGTTTGATGCGCAGTCGGCTGGCACGGTGCTGACGAGCGGCGTCGGCATGGTGGCGTTGCGACGGGCCGTCGATGCCGAGGAGTCCGGTGAACCGATCCTCGCGATCATTCGCGGGACAGCGATCAACAACGACGGATCGCGCAAGGTCAGCTTTCTCGCCCCGAGTGTCGATGGCCATGCCGACGTTGTTCGCGAAGCACTGACGGTTGCCGAGGTCGACGCGGCCGACATCGGTCTCGTCGACGCACACGGCACCGGGACAGCCGTGGGTGACCCGATCGAAGTCGCCGCGCTCACCGAGGCATTCCGTTCGTTCACCGACGCGACGTCGTATTGCCGCCTCACGTCAACCAAGCCGAACATCGGGCACCTCGACACGGCTGCGGGTGTCGCCAGCCTCATCAAGGTCGTTCAGGCACTGCGCCATCGCACCTTGCCGCCGCTCGCCAATCACACCGGGCCGAGCCCGCTGCTCGACCTCGAGCGGTCACCGTTCACGCTCTCTGGAGCGGCGGAGCCGTGGCAGTCCACGGGTATCCGGCGCGCCGGCGTCAGCTCACTCGGTGTCGGTGGAACGAACGCGCACGCAGTGCTCGAAGAAGCGCCCGATCGCGTTGCCCCGACGGAGCCGACCGATGTCCCGGCAACGGTGCCGCTCGTGCTGTCGGCACAGACCAGCGGGGCGCTCGACGACGCCGCCAAGCGTCTCGCCGACCGTCTCGACGGAGACAACCCCCCAGCACTTGGTGCCGTGGCGCACACGCTGCTCCGCGGTCGCTCGTCGATGCCGCATCGACGGGTGGTCACCGTCGCCAACAGCGCTGACGCCATCGAGTTGCTCCGCAGCGGCGACCGTCATCTCGTCCACTCGAGCCATGTGGGCGACGAGACGCCGCGCGTCGGCTTCATGTTCCCTGGTGGCGGATCGCAGTATCCGGGCATGGGTGCTGGGCTCGACGACCGATTCGACGTGTTCCATGACGTTCGTCGTCAGGGCATCGAGGCGGTGCTCCAGGCGGGCGGACCCGACCTCGGACCGTTGTTCGAAGCGGGCGGCGACGCAGCGGCGCTCCAAGAGGCGTCCGCATCGTTGCCCGCCGTGTTCCTCACATCGCTGGCGCTCGCGCGTCAGTGCATTGCGATGGGGGCCGAGCCGGGGTTCTTCCTCGGTCACAGCCTCGGCGAGTACGTTGCGGCGCACCTCGCCGGCGTGATGTCGTTCGACGACGTCGTTGGCCTGGTCGTCGTCAGGTCGCGTCTGATGCAGGACTCGGCAGGCACCGACGCGGCGATGATGGCGGTCCCATTGTCGGAGGAACAGTTGCGAGAGGTGGTGCCCGAGTCGCTGTCGATCGCCACGATCAACGCTGCGGACGAATGCGTGGTCGCCGGGCGGTTGCCCGACATCGAGTCGTTTGGTGCAGTCATTGCCGACCTCGACGCCCCCGGCACGCTGATCCCGCTGTCTGCAGCGGCTCACAGCTTTCTGCTCGACCCTGTGCTCGACGAGTTCCACGCGGCCGTGCAGGCGGTCTCGCTCAACGCTCCGACCGAGCGGTACCTGTCGAACCTCACCGGAACCTGGATCGAGCCTAAGCAGGCAACAGACGCTCGATATTGGGTCGACCATCTGCGCGGCACCGTGCGCTTTCACGACTGTCTGTCGACAGTGCTCGAGGAAGGCCCGACCGTGCTCGTCGAGTTGGGCCCGGGCCAGGGGCTGTCGTCGTACGCGCGTCGCTCGCGTCCTCGTCCGGTCGATGTGATCCCGACACTGCGTCATCCCGATCACGAGGTGGCCGATTCGGTGTTCACCATGCAAGCCTTCGCACGGTTGTGGACCAGCGGATCTGCGATCGACATCGAATCGATGATCCCGGCCACCGATCGTCACGTCGTCTTGCCGACCTACCCGTTCCAGCACGAACACCGGTGGATCGAGCCGGGGGTTCGGGCGGCTCGCCCCGCCGGTGGCTCGGAAACATCGAGTGCGCCGAAGGTGCTCGAACTGCCGACGCGGATCGAGAGTGTCGACGATGCCACGTGGGTGCCGACCTGGACGCCGACGACAGCCGTCGACGCGGCCGCACCAACCGGGTCGTGGGTGGTTGCCGGCGACCCGGGGGACCCGTATGTCGACCAACTGGTGGCAGAGCTCTCACAACGTGGCGCCGACGCTGCGGTGTGGAATCGACGGGACGACTCGCCCGTGCTCGAGTCACCCGACGGCACGATCGTGGTGGTCGCGTCGAGCGACGAATCGTACGAAGCAGCAACCAAACGCTGGCTCGACGACGCCACGTCACTGGTGTCGGCAGCGGGACTCAGTCGGGCGACGTTCGTCGCGCTGACTCGCAATGCGCTCGCCGTCGACGGCCCTGCACGGAGGCCTGCGGATGCCATGGCGCTCGGCGCGGTTCTCGTGGCGCCGCGTGAGTATCCGGGGCTGTCGACTCGAATGGTTGATGCTGGGCCGACGACGTCGCTGTCCGGTGTCGTCGACGCCCTGGTCGAGGGTTCCGATCAAGTGATCGCGGTGCGCGAGGGCGTGCGGATGACGATCGGTCGCGAGCGTGTCGCACTGGCTGCTCCGAGCGACCAGACTCCGAGCTTCCGGTCGGGTGGGCGCTACCTCGTCACCGGTGGTCTCGGTGGCGTCGGCCACGTGCTCGCGACACACCTCGTTCGTGACGTGGCGGCCGATGTGGTGGTCGTGGCGTCCGCTGCGGTGCCGGAAGGCGCCGAACGTGAACGCTGGGTCGAGCAGCACGCAGTTGACGACCCCACCTCGCGACGCATCCGACAACTTGCCGAGCTCGAGTCGTTCGGGACCGACGTGTCGGTGGTCGTCGCTGACTTGTCCGACGCTGCAGCCGTCCGTGCTGCGCTCGACGCGGCCGGTGACCTCGACGGCGTGATCCACGCCGCTGGCGTGGTCAACGACCGACTGCTCGAAATGGCGTCGCCGAGCGACCATCGTTTCGTGACCGACGTGAAAGCCGGAGGCGCGTTGGTGCTCGCCGACGAGCTGGAGTCGCGAGGGGTCGAACTACTCGTGCTCGTGTCGTCGACCAGCACCGTGCTCGCCCCGGCGGGCCAAACGGGATACGTGGCCGCGAACTCGGTCCTCGACGCACTTGCCGGCACGCGCGGCTCGATGCGCATCACCACGATGAACTACGGGTTGTGGGCTGACGTCGGCATCGCGTCTGCGTCGGCGCGTCGCAGTCGACTCGGGTTGGGCGTCGGCACCGAGGTGCGTCATCCGATCTTCTCCGAACGCATCGACGGAATCCGCGAGAGCGTGGAATTCGTCGGTCGGCTCGATGCCGCTCATCACTGGATCATCGACGAACATCGCACGTCCGGTGGCGTGGCTGTTCTCCCGGCGACCGGTCACGTCGAGCTGATGACCGCCGCGCTCGCGCTGGCCGGTCGGGCGACAGTGGCGTTCGAAGGTCTGGCATTCCTGTCTCCTCTGGTTGTCGATGACGACCAAAGCGTGCTGATCCGCGTGGTCATCGACCCGGCCTCGAAATCGATCCGGCTCGAAAGTGACGGCGGTACCGGCGACGCGTGGTTGGTGCACAGCGAGGCAACGCTCAACGATGTGGGCGAGGTGCCAGCGATCGAAGTGCGATCATCGACCGGTGACCTGTCGGTCATGACGAACAATCCGCTCGACCGCTTGCGTAGGCACTTGCTCGTCGGCGAGCGATGGAGCGTTGTCGAGTCGGCCGAGGCAAACGATTCTCAGGCATCGGCCTCGCTGGTGCTCGGCTCCTCCTTGCGCGACGATATCGAACTGTGGCGCGCTCATCCGGGCATGATGGATGCCGCGGTTGCGGTCGGGGTTGCGCTCGGCGCGACCGACGACGACATGCGGCTGTTCGTCCCCGTCGGCATCGGCGCAGTGCACTCGATCGCACCGGTCTTGGCTGATGCAACGGTCACGGTTCACCAACTCGACGGAAGCAGCGACGAGCTGCTCCGACTCGACGTGACCGTGTCGCAAACGGATGGGTCGACGTCGATCCAGATTCATGACCTTCAGTTGCTCCCCGTCGAAGGTGAGCAGTCGCTCGAGCGTGCCGGCGCGGCAGCTCAGGCCGCAGAGGTGACGACGCTGCTCGATGCCGCCGACGTGCTCGGACTGCGCGCGGACGATGGTGTTGCGTTGATGGATCGACTGGTTGCCAGCGCGCATGCGCGGGTCATCGGGTCAAGCATCGATCTCGACGATCTCGAACGATGGATGGAGGCAGCGGCACTCGCCGACGCCGACGAGCTCGAGGACAGCCCGGGTGGGGGCGTCGGCGCTGCATCGGTCGAGGATGCAGTCCGGTCGATGTGGCAGGACCTCCTCGGCGTCGACGACGTCGGCGACGACGATGACTTCTTCGACTTGGGCGGGCACTCGCTCATCGCCATCCGCTTGTTGTCGCGAGTCGGGCGAGACCTCGGCGTGCGGCTGCAGCTCTCGGACTTGTTCGATGCGTCGACGGTGTCGAAGATGTCGGACGTCGTTCGCAACCTACGCCCCGAACTCGAGGACTCGCTCGCAACTGCTGCCAGTGCCGTATCGGCGACGGACGCACCGACGCCGACGGTCGCCGTTGCATCGACCGCCGAGCCTGCAACCGTGGTCACCTCGAAAGCTCGCAAGAGCATCGTCACGATCTCATCGAGTGGTGATCGCCAGCCGCTCTTCGTCGTGCACGGCGCCGGTGGCGGCGTGCTGTTCCTGAGCAGCTTTGCTCGTTCGCTGCGAGACCGGCCGGTGTTCGGTTTCGAAGCGACAGGGACGCGCAAGGGCGAGCGCGCCGACACGTCGGTGCGCGCGATGGCGGAGCGATACGCCGACGAACTGCTCGCCGACCACGAAGGCCCCTATCTCATCGGTGGCTATTCGGGCGGCGGGATGGTGGCGCTCGAAATGGTGGAGATCATCCGTGCCGCCGGTGGCGTCGTCGAGCAGGTGATCCTGTTCGACAGCGTGCCGCCGGGCAAGGCAATGCCAGGCCGAACCACGCGATGGAAGCGGATGATCAAGCACGCCGCGTCGAAGGGGGTGTCGTCGATCGCGCCGTACCTGCACGCGCTGCTCAGTCGTCGACTCGACATCCACCTGCTCGGCGCTCAAGAGGCCGTCGACGCGCCCGACGACGACGATTTCATCGACCTGTTCGATCACTTCTCGCTTGTTGCGAACCAGCACGTCGTCGGCCGGTACGCGGTTGATGTGTTGCTCGCTCGGGCCGATCACGTCTGGCCGATACAACCCGACGACTATCACTGGACTCCACACGTGGAGGGGAAGTTCGAAACCGTGAACGTTCCGGGTGATCACCTGTCGATGTTCTCGTCGGGTCTTGCAGCGACGCTCGCGGAGCGAGTTGCTCCGTCGTTGTCGGAAGCTGCCAGTGTGGATGATGGTGGTGCCGGTGAAAGTGTTCTCGATGAGAGCGACGCTCGATGAACGTGGGTGATGTGAAACGCATTGCCCGGCGCGCGCTCCAGCCGGCGGTCGTCGCCATTCGGCCAACTCGGCACGATCTCGATCCCGGCATCTGGGGACTGCACGTCGACGACGGCACGCTGCGGCACGGGTTGCTTTCGTTGCCCGTCTTGGCGGAGGAGTTCGGCTCACCGCTGCACGTCGACGATCTCGACAGGTTGACGCAACACGTCTCGTCCGCCGTGACGGCGCTCGAACCGGGCCTCGTGTATGCGCGACACCAAGAAGTCGACACGTCGGCGACACTTGCCACGCTCGGGCACGCTGGTGCGGGAGTCTCGGTTGCCTCGAGCGACGAGCTGCATGCCGCGCTGAGCTGTGGGATCGCTCCTGACCGACTTGTCGTCGTCGAGGCATGTCCCTCCGATCGTTCGCTTGTTGACGCGGTGACGGCAAGGCCGCGAGCGATCGTGGTGTCAACGGCAGCCGTCGCACAGCGTCTGGTGAGTGCAGCAGCCGACCACTCCGGCGTCGATGTGGGCGTTGAGATTCGACTCGATGATCCTGCTCCGGCGCGTGAGGCAATGCGCGTGTTCGCCGACGCCTCGGTGAACGTCGCTGTGTTGCGGGTGCGATCGTCTGAGGTTGTTCGTACAACCGATGACGTCGAAACGATCGTCGAGGCTGTCGCCGGAGCCGTCAAGAACCTGGTTCCCGACCTTCCGCAAGGCATGCTCGAAATCGTGCTTTCCATCGACGTGGCATGTCCGACGACGGCGCCGATCCCGATGGTGGCAGGTCGACTGAACCGAGCGTTCGGATCCGACCTCGTCCCGCCCGACCTTGACGCCACGGTCTCGCTTGATGCCGCGTGCCGCCAGTTCGTTCGAGGTCTCTTGGCGCAGGGGGTCTCCGCTGTGGTGTCGATGGAACCCGGGCCGGCGCTGTTGTCGTCGAGCCAATTCTTGTTGACGACGGTGCTCGACGTGAAGGCTGACGGCGACGTCACGCACGTGGTGCTCGATGCGGGAATCAACATCGCGGAAGCGACGACGACCGAGTTCCACCAACTGTTCAATGCATCGCAGATGGATGGGGAGGCCAACGACAGCTTCCGTCTGGTCGGACCGATCTGCACGCCTGCCGACGTGCTCTACACGAATTGGCGGCTGAGTCGGGCAGCGGTCGGTGACGTCTTGGCAATCATGGACACGGGCTCTGGCTTCGTGAACTCATCGACCATGTTCTCGTTCCCGCGCCCGGCCATCGTGCAGCTGGTCGATGGGGAAGCGAAACTCTCCCGCCGTGGAGAGACGTTCGAGGACCTCGTCGCCCGCGATACGCCGATCGTTCGACGGGCATGACTCACTCGATCTGCGACCTCAGCGTCATCATCCCGACGTTCCGACGCGAGGAGCCGCTGGCCGACGCTGTTGCGAGCGTGCTCGCTGAGGATGTCGATCGCATGGAGGTGCTCGTCATCGACGACTCTCCCGAGGGTTCAGCCGAAAGCGTGGTGTCGGGGATCGACGACCCGCGAGTGCGCTACCTCCCGATGCCGGAGCCGACCGGCGGACGTCCGGCGCTCGTGAGAAATCACGGGCTCGCGTTGGCCGCTGGCGAGGTGCTCTACTTCCTCGACGACGACGACTGCGTCGCTCCTGGCGGGTTGCGCGCATTTCTCGATGCGTTCGAGCGGGCACCCGATCGGGGCGTCGCGTTTGGTGGAGTGGTCTGCGTCGGGCCGGATCGGGCGACCCGTGAGCAGTACACGCGCTGGTTCGATTGGGCGGCAAAGACGTCGGGACGGCTCCGCCGTTCGAGTTGGCTGACGGTCGGGACGATCATGTTCCGCGGAACCTTGATCATCAACAGCTGTTGCGCGATTCGGCGCTCGCTCGCAATCGAGCTCGCCGGATATGACCCGGCGATCGAGGTGTACGAGGACGTCGAATTCTTCACGCGCGGGATCCGGCGAGCCGGCCACGTCGTGGTCGATCAGCCAGTGCTCCGGTACACGACCGGCTTACCGTCGATCATTCATGACCTCGACGGCGACAACTCGTCCATCGAGTCCTCGTACGTGGAGATGCAAAGCAAGTACCGCAAAGAACACGGCACGCTCGAGTTTCAGCTGCTGCGCGTCGTCGCGCGCCTGTTGCCGCTGGGCCGGCCCACCTGAGCAGGTCCGACGACCGGGGTATCAGAGGGTGAGGCTGTCGACGATCTGGTCGAACGCAACGTCGGCGTACGTGAGCATCTCGTCGTCGGTTCGGTCTTGGATCGGATGCGGCGTGAAGACGCGGGCGACCGCCGGGAAGCCGAGCGACGTCGACTGAGAGTCAGCGGCGTCGATGAACTGATCGGACGCGATGAACACGCCGGGGATGCCGCGGAGTTCGAGATCGTTGATGTCGTGCACACTGCACGACGTGCAACTGCCTCAATCGGCGAGAGCTTCGATGACCACCTGGCATTCGGTGGCGATCTCGTGACGCAGGTCGACCGGTGCCGGTTTCGTGAACGTCGGCTTCGAGTACCGCTTCACGTGCGCTCCGATACCGGTGAGGCGCTCCTCGATCCGGTTCAGGAAGATGTCGCCGCGAGGCTTGGAGATGTCGAGGAGACCAACGGTCAGGCCTTCGAGCGACGCGGGACGTGCAAGTCGCTCGCGCGCTACCGGTGAGCGTTCGCTCGTGGGGTCGAGAAGTGTGGTCATGGCATCTCCTTCATCACGATCAGTATTGCACGGCGCGTGTGACTGGCTTCGAGCCGACGTCGCCGTTGACCCAGCCGGCGATGATCTGGCTGAAGAGCCCGGCGCCGCCGCCGGCGTAGGTGAGCATCAGGCCGCCGGGGCGGAACTTCGGGAGTGATTCGATCTCGCCGAACGCTTCAGGCAAACCCTCAGCCACACCTCCAGCTCCTCGCACGAGCTCCGAACCCGGACGGCTGAGGTGCGCTCCGATCTCCTCGAGGATCCGCTCGCGCGACCAGCCGGCGTCGGCGAAGACGCGACCGTGCTCGGGGCCGATGACGACGATGGTGTCGAACCCCATGACGAGCTTCGGGTGCTGCACCGACTGAAGCTTCATCGCCATCGAGGCAGCCAGTGACTCCGGCTCACGCGAAAGTTGATCCACGAAGCCGTGCGGAGCTTCGCCGGCGAACAACGTCATGGCATCGACGTTGGGTTCGATGCCGTGTTCGACAGCGAGCGAACCAATCGGCGACGCGTCGTCGGCCTCTGCGAAGCAGAACGAGATCTTGGCGGGGCTGCCGTGCGTGGCGCGATCGACCTCGCCGGGGCGTCCGCCGCCAAAGTTGCGTACGAGGAGCTGGAGGGCCCGGCCGATCGTGAGGTTCGCTCGGTTGCCCTGACCCAACGCGTTGCCGCCCGAGTTCATGCCGATCGCTCGAGTGCCTGGACCCGAGCACACGATCACCGGCGACACCGGCATCGTGGTGGCCAGGAGACCGTGCATGTTGAAGTCGCTCGTGCAGGCGATCTCGACCGCGGTCAGAACCCACGGAAGGTATTCGGGTTTGCACCCCGCCATGACCGCGGCGATCGCAACCTTCTCGACCGAGACCTCGACGAGGTCGGGCGGGACGATGGCAACGATGTCGGACGGTGTTCGCGTGGTGCCTTCGAGCATGGCCATGACGCGTGCTTCGGTGGGTGGAACGACGGGCAGGCCGTCGGTCCACCCGCGTGTGAACATCAGTTCCATCTCGTCTTCGGCGGCAGCGACCTCGACTCGGCGCGCCGCCAGCGTCGATCCGCCGAAACGTACGCGGAGCTCGTCGACGAGATCGGGGTCGACCGACAACGATCCGCAGCCGGGGCGCATCGGAGGAAGGTCCGGGCCGAGCTCGGTGACGCCGGTGAGCGACTCCCACGCTTCGCGTTGCCAGCCGACGGTTCGCTCGACTTCTTTACCCTGATCGACGCGGATCACTGTCGGAACCGTTTCGATGTCATGTGCCCAGCTGATGGCGAGGTCCGTGTCGGAGATCGCGGTCGGCTGGTCAGGGAAGTCGGGGTCGTCTTGTGTGTAGACGTGGAGTCGGGTGGTCGCTGCGAGCTGTTGCAATACGGGGACGACGGTGCGGCAGGTTTCGCAGTCACGCTTGACGACGACGACGATGCCGTCGGGGAGGGCGGTGGTGGCGTTCATGAGAGAAACTCCGTGATCATCTGGTTGACGGTGTCGGGTCGTTCGAGGTGGAGGAAGTGGCCAGCGTCGTCAACCACTTCGAAGCGCTGGCTGTCGAGCATCGTGGCCCGCGCTGCGCCGGCGACGTCGACGCCGACGCATCCGTCGTTTGCTCCGTGCAGGTACAGCAGTGGTTGCGGGGGCATCTCTTGGGTGGCGGCCTGAGTGTCGGCGAGATCGTCGCGGACGCCCACTCCGCCGATCGTCGCTCGGTAGTAGCCGATCGCGGCGGCGAGGTTCGCAGGGTCGCGGAGTGCGTTCTTGGTGTGCTCGAGATCGATGGCTGCGTCGTAGCCCGGCGACCAGTCCGACCAGATCATGTCGATGAACGCGAGGTCGTCGGCCGGGACGACGATGTCGGCGAGCATGGTCTGGAAGAAGAACATGTACCAGCTGCGCTTCAACTGGTCAGTGTCGGTGAGGAGTGCTGTCCCGAGGGCGGGGCCGGGTGGCACCGCCAGCCCGACGACCTTCGACCACCGCTCTGGTGCGTGCACGGCTGCGCCGTAGACGATGACGCCGCCCCAGTCGTGGCCGATCGCTGCAGCACGTTCGTCGCCGTCGAACGTTTGGTGCACGGCGGCGAGGTCATGGACCGACGCGCCGAGCTGAACGCATCCGTCGTCGGGAACGTCGCTCGGTGCGTATCCACGGAGGAATGGCGCAGCGACGCGCCAGCCGGCATTCTCGAGCGACGGCATGAGATGGCGCCACGTGTGGGCGCTGTCGGGGAAACCGTGGACGCAGACAGCAAGCGGCCGTGTTGTGTCGTCGATCGACGGCGAGGTGAGGCACGCGAGCTCGGTTTCGAATCCTGCGATGCGACGTTGGGCGGTCATCGCGCCGACCGTAGTTCTGAGCTTGCTTCGACCTCGTGTTCAGGATTGAGGAGGCACCACGGGTGGTGCGACCAAGTTCACATGCGCCGCCTTGCTCCCGGCGGCGTCGGACGCGCCTAATCTCACGGGATCGGGGGTTTGACACAGCGCGGGGCTGGCGCGACCAGCATGAAGGCTGTCTTTCATGGCGTCCGTGGTTCGACGCCGTGTCACAGTCCAGAGCTGACGCGCTACGGAGGCAACACGTCGTGCGTGTCGATCGAGATTCCCGGCTCTGACCCCATCCTGCTCGACCTCGGTACCGGACTCCGATACTTCGGTGCAACGGTGCCATCCGACAAGCCGTTCCGCGGCACGTGTCTGTTGAGCCATCTTCATTGGGATCACATTCAGGGGATCCCGTTCTTCGCGCCGTTGATGTCGGAAGCTGCTCACGTCACGGTGTACGGCCCGAGTCAAGACGACGGACGCTCGGTCGACGAGGTGTTCCGCGACACGATCAAGCCGCCGCTGTTCCCGATCGACCTCGCGATGATTCCGGGCAGCCTTTCGTTCCACGAAGTCGGAGACGACGACTTCGTGCTCGACGGAGGTGACGCGGGCGAGATTCGTGTGATGTCACGGCTGATCCCGCACATCGGGCGGACGCTCGGGTTCCGCATCGAGTGGGGCGGGCATTCGATTGTCTACATGAGCGACCACCAGCAGCCGTGCGACGGATCGCTCGCTGCCACCGAGAGCGCGTACGAGCTGTGCCGTGACGCTGACCTGCTGATCCACGACGCGCAGTACACGCCCGAAGAGTTCGTCGGGAAGTGCGACTGGGGCCACTGCACCATCGACTTCGCGGTGTGGCTCGCCGCCGAAGCCGGCGTCAAGCAGCTCGCACTGTTCCACCACGACCCGAGCCATGACGACGACACGCTCGATTCGTTGGTCAACGCGGCGGTCGCCGCCGGCGCAGAGCGAGGCGTCGAGGTGTTCGGCGCCAGCGAAGGCGCTTGCGTCATCGTTGGCGACTGAGGTCGTGGACACCGTTGCGTTGCTTGCGTCCATCGTGGTGGGCGCATCGTTCGTGGTCGCAGGTGGCTCGAAGCTGGCCGCGGGGGAGCAGTGGCCGGTGCAAGCCAGCGGTCTGGGAGCTCCCGGGTGGACGATTCCGATCGCGCCGTGGTTCGAGTTGGTCGTCGGCGCACTGTTGGTCGCGCAAGTGGCTCGCCGGCCGTTTGCAGTCGTCGCGATCCTGTTGCTCCTCGTGTTCACGGCGCTCATCGGAAATCAACTGCGGCTCGGTCGGCGTCCACCGTGTGCATGCTTCGGCGCCTGGTCGGCAAAGCCGATCGGCGCGGGACACCTTGCGCGTAATGCGGTGTTGATCGTGCTGGCGGTTCTCGCAGCGCTCTGAAGATGAGCGGCGTGTCGCTTTCCCGACGCCAACGCAGGAGCAATATCGAGTGGGTGTTGGTGCTCAGGTTTGCCGGTTCTGCGCTACCTGCGGCGACGACGTCGTGAACATTCTGATCGTTCACTCGGCTGAACCAAGACGGCAGCGAAATCGCCTCACATGTACCGTCTGGGTCGTATGCCGAACTGCGACTTCTTTGCGATGGGTGATGATCATCGCCTTGTGTTGGACTACCTGTTCGAGCAGATGCCAGGTGAGGTGTTCGAATTGAGCTCAGCGCTCGACAGCGAGCTGAGGAAGTTCGAATCGGTCGACCATCTCGCAGGGTGCTACGGAATCGATGACTGGGCCGATCCATCGAACCCGTCACTGCAGCTCCAACTGCACGCAGCTGAAGCAGGCGGTCGCGTGAACCTCAGTCGAATCGACTTCGATCCTGAGAAGTTCGACGGCGGCAAGTTCAGGTACTCCTGCGAAGGGTGGGGCCTCGTCCAGCTCTATCTCGAGAACCCACTCAGAGGTGTGCTGAGACCTTCACACTCGAATCACAACAGCGAGAAACGGGCGAGCCGGTGGGCCGGGACCTCTGACGATCAGCTCGGAGACCCGGCGGAATGGAACTGGAAAGCCGTCACTGCGTTCTCTGCAAAGCTCAACCGATTCATCCGGAAAACCGCAGTCGAGAAGGACGGCTCCAAGGCCGTGCTTCCTGCCGCAAGCGGGTTCTCGCGCCGTGGGTACAAGTAGCCGACAGAGGCGGTGCAGGCGCCCCGACGGGTCCAACTCCTCGCTCGGGAACGGCACGCATTCAAGCGACATCAGCCCGCTCGCGATCGGCACATCTTCGGGCGGTTAGACATCCGAGAACGGCGGCGGCTGGCTCGTGCCCATGGTTGTTCCCCGGGTCCCGGCGTCGCCTACCGATCGGTTCGGACAATCGGCGCTCCCGG
>CALICC010000343.1 GCA_938049325.1 uncultured Ilumatobacter sp.
ACGACGGTGAGCCCGATCATGGCTTCCGACAAGCCGACCCGCGTCGCCAGGTCGGTCGCACCCGTGACGATGAGCTGGGCTCCGATGACCACGCCGACGAGCGCGACGACGATGATGCCCGAGATCAACGCCATGGTTCGATCGTCGGGCGTGTCGTCTTCGGGGTCGTCTTGCTCGGCGCCGGGACCGCGAGCGATCACGATCGCAGCGATGACCATGCCGACGAGAAGCACTGCTCCTTCCCACCGTTCCAACCTGCCGTCGAGCAGGGTGAGACTCAGCACGACCGTGGCGATGAGCATCACGATTCCCTCGCGCTGGAACACGGTCCGCACGGTGCTGATCGTGACGATCACGGCACCCGTTCCGAGAACAAGCGTGAGGTTGGCGGCGTTCGAGCCGATCACGTTGCCGATCGCCAAGTCGATCGTGTCGCGCTGAACCGCTGCGATACCGCTCACCACCATCTCGGGCAACGATGTGCCGAGTCCGACGATGAGAGCGCCGAGAATCACCGGCGAGATGCTCAGTCTGTTGCTCACGACTTCGGCCTCGGTGACCGCTCGGTCAGCCGACACGACCAACAGGGCGACGCCACCGAACAGCGCCAACACCGACAGAACGATCATCGACCGACACACACCGGATTTTTGGCCACGTAGGGCGAACTCGTCATGGACGTGGCTTCCTCGAAGACAGATATGAGCGACCGCACGATACCGGCCACCCTCCCGAACGAAGTGTTATTACCTCACCAGTCGGTCGGCGCATAGTCCTTGAGGAACTGGCCCCAGACGTGGGTGCCCGAGTTGAGGCCGTCGATGATCGGATCGACGATTCGGGCGGCGCCGTCGACGATGTCGAGCGGCGGGTGAAAACGGTGCTCGGCCGCTTTTGCTTCCGCAATGGCAACCGGGTCTTCGTCGCTCACCCACCCGGTGTCGACGCTGTTCATGTTGATCCCCGAGCCGTGGTAGTCGGTTGCCGACGTGCGGGTCATCATGTTCAACGCCGCCTTCGCCATGTTCGTGTGTGGGTGTTTCGTGGTCTTGCGCGGCCGGTAGAACTGCCCCTCCACAGCCGACACATTGACGATGTGCTTGTGGTCGCCCGGCGTCGCTTCGAGCAACGGCTTCAACCGAGCATTCAGCACGAACGGCGCCACCGCGTTCACCAGCTGGGTCTCCAACAACTCCACCGACGAGACCTCGTCGAGCTGGAGCCGCCACGAGTTCCTGCCACGAAGGTCGACCTGCTGGAGGTCGGAATCCAGCTGACCTGCGGGGAAGATCGAGTCGTCCGACCTGCGGTCATCGGGATGCACCACGGCTTGCGACAACTCGGCGGCGTCGGTGATGCCCGGCGCCCGCTCCGGCCCGGATCGGTCACCAGCGTCTGGTGAAGATGCCGAGAGCGCCCGGCTCGCCCCGCGCACCTTCTCGTACGATCCGACGAGCTGCAAGACCGCGGCCGGAAGCTCGCCGAGGGCAGCACGTTCGTTCTCCATCATGTGTTCGTAGAAGCCGGCGGGTCGACGAACGGTCTGGCAGGCGTTGTTGATGATCGCATCGAGCCGCGTGCGCGATGCAAGCACGTGCGAACAGAAGTCCTCGACGCTCGGCGTGTGCCGAAGATCGAGACCGAACACTTCGAGTCGATGTCCCCACTCGCCGAAGTCCGACTCTGCCGCGTACCGAGCGGCGGCATCGCGCGGGAACCGTGTGGCGACGATGAGCTCCGCGCCACAGCGCAACAACTTGATGCCGGCTTGGTAGCCGATCTTGACGCGGCCACCGGTGAGCAAGACCACCATGTCGCTCATGTCGGCGAGCTCGCCGCGCTTCACATAGTTCAGCTCGGCACACGTTGGGCACAGCTGGTCATAGAAGTGGTGCACCTCGTGGTACCGCGCTTTGCAGATGTAGCAGTGCTGCGGTTCAAGTGTCTCGCGGAACGGCGGGTGAGACGGATCGTCGTGGACGTCGTGCTGCTCGAAAGCTGTTGGAGGGAACACGTCGGGCGTGGTGAAGACCGGCTTGCTCCGAAGCGTTCGGATCCCGGTTTCCTCGAGCGTCTCCTCGTCACGCCGCACGCGATCCTGTCGACGCTGCTGCTGCAGCAGCTTGCTGCGCCGTCGCCGAATCTCCGGGTCAGGACAGAAGACGTCGCCTGCCGCATTGAAGAAGTCCGCCTTCTCCTTCGCATCGAGCTCGTTCAGCATTTCGGGCGCAGCGATGACCTCACGCAACACAGCGAGCGCGTCGAGCAATTGGGCTCGGATGTCGTCGTCGGGTGCTGAGGCCACGGCGGCAACTTAACGGTCAGCGCCGCGAGACGGCGGCAAACGTGATCGCTGCGGCGTGGCCGACGTTGAGCGAGTCGACAGCGGAACTGATCGGAATGCGAATGCGACGAGTCGCCCGTCCGAGCGCCTCGGCGGTGAGCCCCGGGCCCTCCGCACCCAACATGATCGCGAGGCGGTCGGGCACGGCCGCTTCCCACAGCTCGGCCGCGTCCGAATCCGGCGTCATCGCCCACGTTTCGAACCCGGCTGCGGTGAGCGTGGCGAGTGCGTGCGGCCATTCTTCAGGAGCGGCCCGCGCCACGCGCATGTGCAGGATCTCGCCCATGCTGACCCGCACCGTCCGGCGGTGATACGGATCGGTGCACGTAGGGCTCAACAACATGCCGTCGATGTCGAACGCTCGCGCTGCCCGCGAGATCGCACCAACGTTCTCGTCGTCGTTCAGCGCCTCCAACACGATGAGGCGTCTCGACGTCGACACGAGATCGGCAATCGGAGTGAGCGGCTTGCGCTGTGCCGCCACGAGCACAGCGCGAGGCAGACCGAAGCCGACCAGTTCGGCCATGACTTCGTGTTCGGCCACGTACACCGGGACGTCAGCGAGCTCAGGGCGTTCGAGATACGGCAAGAATCGTCGTACTCGCGACGGCGACAGCAGCACCGAGCGAAAACGGTGGTGCGAGTCGAGTAGTCGGTCGATCGACATCCAGCCTTCGGACAGAAAGAACTCGCCGCCTTCCATCTTCGTTCGTGCCGCCTGATCATTCAGGCGGCGAAAGTCGTCGACTCGAGCGTCGTCAGGGCTCGTGATCTCGATCGGCGCCGCCATCGTGGATCGTCAGGCGGGAGCGAACTCGAACTCGATGCGCCGGTTCGCCGCCCGCCCTTCGGGGGTCGTGTTGTCGCCGATCGGCGACGTTTCACCGGCTCCACGAATGCGCAGTTGCTCGTCGGGCAGACCGAGGTTCGCCAGCAGGTCACGAACCGAGGTCGCGCGCTGCAACGACAGTTGCAGGTTGATGACGTCGGGTCCGCGATCATCGGTGTGTCCGACGACGGTCAGCACGGCACCGGGCTGGGAATCGACCAGCGAGAAGATCGCTGCAACGGTCGGGCCGTCGACCACACCGACATCCACCGCATCGGTATCGAAGAAGATCGCGTCGGCGATCACGATGCGGCCAGACGGCAACGGCGCACCCTCGACCACGACGAGTTCGTCGACCAACGGTGTGTCACCGATGCCCGACCAATCTTCGACGAATCGGTCCGCTGTGGCCTGATCGGCAACCTCACCGCGGAGATAGAACGTGCCTTGCTCGACCTCGACCCGAGCACCGCCACCGTCGGCGTCGACCCGCGGAGCCGCGGCATCGTCCAAGAACGTCGGTGTGGTCGACGGCGACACGGTTTCGGAGAACTGGCCACTCGGGTTTCGTCCTCCGGCGCCCTCACCCTGAGGTTCGAGCACGGCGTGGTAACTCGCTGGATCGTTGACAATGCTGTTCGTGTCAGCCGGGTCGTTGGGAACGCACGACGTTTCGCCGACCTCGGCCGTACCCAGCTCCGCCAGGATCGGGCCATCGATGCCGGCCGGTCCAGCGTGGATACGTGAGCCGAACGGACCTTCGGCCGCCACCGCATTGACGGTGTAGCAGATCTCGCCCGAGAACATGTTGAGCTCGAAGTCGACGTATCCGATCTCGTTCGAGTCGGATGAACGGTCGTCGGTCATCGCGACACGCAACGAGATGACGTCCCCGTCGATGCGTTCGCTCAGCTGCCCGCGAATCGTCCATTCGTCGTTCGGGTCGTGTAGCTCGGCGTAGTGGTTGGCCGGGTCGGCGAGAATTGCCCGGGTATCGACCGGTTCGTTCTCGACACAGCGGACATCACCGTTCTCGAGCTGCCCGAGCTCGACGACGATGCCGCCTCGCTCACCGAACTCCCCGACATGGATATGCGAGGCGTAGGGCCCCGCGATTCCGATGGAGCTCACGCCGTAGCAGATTTCGCCGGTCACCCGGTTGAGCCGGAACTCGACCACTCCGGACGCATCGCGTTCGGGGTCCGTGATGTCGCGCAGCGGGATGCTCATTGCCTCCACGAGGGGATCGTCGACGAGCGCCACGAGATCGATTGCACCGGCTTCGCCGTCAGTCTCCGGGTCGGTCCCCCCGCCGACCGAACCATCCGATACGGGAGCGTCCGTTGCCTGAGACTCGTCAACCTCGAGTCCGTCAACCGGATCTTCTTCGACCGGAGCTTCTTCAGGCACAGCTGGATCTTCATCGCCTGCTCCGGGCTCGGTATCGGCTTCGTCGGCGGTCGCATCGGCCAAGCTCCCAGGTGCAGACTCGGGAACCGAGTCTCCGGTGGTGAGATTCGAGGTGGAGTCACCGTCGAACGCTCGCCCGAGCACGAACCCACCGAGCAAGAACGCCGCGAGTGCCGCGACGATCAGCCCGGTTCGACGCTTTGGGTCGCCGGTCTCGTCTGGTTGGACGACGGGCGGAGGCACTGCCGCCGGCGGGTCGTCGGCGCTCGGGGGCGCCAGCGTGCCGGCCTCGGACCCTGCGTACGTGATCGCAACAGCGGGAACACGCTCCGTCGGGCCGTTGCTGCTCTCCAACGGCGCGTCATCGGATGGCGGTGTCGGCTTCGTCGCACTGACGTCCGCGGCGGAGACACTGATGGCGGGGTCAGGAGCCGCAGACAGCTCGACCGGCGCGCCGGTGACGACGGCAACGAACGACGCCAGGTCATACGGCGTGAGTTCGGATCCCGCGGCGACGGCGAGACAGGCCAGCGAGGTGTTCTGCAGCAGACGATCAGCGCTACCGATCCCAGCAGCCACCGCAACGTCTTCCTGCACCGACGGCAGATCACGACCGAAGATCCGCTCGACGGCGATCTTGCCGAGTGGATGACCGATCGACCCGAGCAGGTGTTGCGGCTCGCTCCGCTCGGACCGCCTCAGCTGAACGATGAGCGAATGAATCTTGTCGGCGTCCGCGGGCGATGCGACGGCCGCCTCGAGGCCTTCGACGACCGCCGGAATGGCGACGTCGAACGCACTGGCAGCGATGTCGTCGGACCCCAGGCTGCACGCTCTCGCAAGGTCCGCAATCGTTCTCGGTTCGCGCCCAAACGCTTTGACATCATCATGCAAGCTGTTCATGTGTGGCTCCCGCGCCCGCTCGAGCGACTTGACGGATCGCCGCTCGAACACGCGCAACGCTAGCTCGGTCGTCGACGCCGTCAGACCGGCAAGGAGACACTCACAGCGCCCATATCGATCAGGTTGTGATCAGCCGGGTGTGAGTTCGAATTCGATACGCCGATTTTGTGCACGCCCTTCCGGCGTGGCGTTGTCGCCGATCGGCGCGGTTTCACCGGCGCCGCGAATGAGGAACCGGTCGTCTTGCAGCCCCAGATTCGCCAACAGATCACGGACCGCCGTCGCTCGCCGCAGCGACAGTTCCAGGTTCTCCACGTCCGACCCGCGGTCGTCGGTGTGTCCAACGACGGTGAGGAGCGAGTCGGGTTGCGATGCGACCAGAGCAACGATTGCTGACACCGTGTCACCGTCGATCAGACCGACGTCTGAGCTATCTGGTGCGAAGAAGATCGCGTCGGCGATCACGATGCGACCCGACGGCAACGGTGCGCCGGCGACCACGACGAGTTCGTCGACCACCGGAACGTCACCCACACCATCGAGCGCACCGCGCAGCTGATCGGCGGTTGCCTGATCGGCCACATCGCCGCGCAGATAGATCGTGCCCTGTTCGAGTTCGATGCGCGCACCCCCGCCATCGGTGTCGACAGTGGCCGCAGGAACATCGGGTGCAGGTGAGGATCCCGACGTGCCAGGGGCATCGACGATGGTCTCGGAGAGTTGCCCGCGAACGGTCCAGACCTCGCCGACGTCGTGCAGCTCGGCGTAGTGGTTGGCTGGGTCGGCGAGGATCGCGTTCGTGTCGACCGGGAGGTTGTCGACACACGCGGCGTCGCCGTCGGACAGTTGACCGAGTTCAACGACGATGCCGCCCTTCACGCCGACCGCTCCGACGTGGATATGCGATGCGTACGGGCCGCCGACACCCTCGGACGACACGCTGTAGCAGATCTCACCGGTCGTCGTGTTGAACGCGAAGTCGATGATGCCCTCCGCGTCCGGTGCGATCGACTTCGCGTCAACCATCCGCACGCTCAACGAGACGATGTCGCCGTCGATCCGCTCACTGAGCTGACCGCGAATCGTCCACTCGTCGCCGGGCTCGTGCAGCTCGGCGTAGTGACCGGACTGCTTGGCGAGGATTGCGTTCGTGTCGACGGGCAGATTGGCGATGCATCCGGTGTCGCCGTTGTCCACCAGACCGAGGTCTGCGACGATTCCGCCCTTGACCCCGAAGTCTCCAGCGTGGATGTGCGCCGCGAGTGGGCCGGACATCCCCTCGGAGGTGACGCCGAAGCAGATCTCGCCCGTGACCGTGTTGAGCCGGAGGTCGATGGCACCCGACGCATCGCGCGATGGGTCTTGGATGTCGCGCATCGGCACAGCGAACGCGACGACGTCGGGATCGGTTTCGAGCGACGCGAGGTCGACCGCCACAGCGGTGGACGCTTCTTCGACGGAGGCTTCTTCAGCCACCACTTCTTCGGCAGTGACATCTTCCGCCGGCATGTCCTCGTTCGGCACGTCGTCGCCAGGGACTTCCTCGATCGGCAATTCTCCGCCGACGGCGTCGTCGTCGGCGACCTCACCGCCGGAGTCAGACGAGACGCCCGCATCACCGTTCGGTTCATCGGGCGCGCCGGTTGAGGAAGAAACAGGGATCGACGCATCGGCGATGGTCGCGATCTTCGAGTCCGAGTCGTCACCGAGCACGCGTCCAATGAGGAAACCACCGAGCAGGAAGGTCGCAATGGCACCGATCAGGAGGGCCATTCGGCGCTTCGGCTTCTCGTCATCGGCCGCTGCGACGTCGGCCGGCGGCCCGACGGGTGGTGCCAACGGTGCGGGAGCTCCCGCTGGGGGCGCCATCAACGGGTCGGCCCCGGCGGCAGGCGCGACCAGCGCGGCACCTGCCACGGCCGCCGGAGCGGCCGCGTCGGTCGCAGGCGGCGGTGGCGGTGGCGTCGACGGTGTCGACGAGGCTGAACCCGACCGTGACGATGGCGACGACGCCGATGCAGCGGTCGCTGCGGCAACGAACGTGGCCAGATCGTTCGGCGCGTGACCAGAACCTGCGGCCACGGCCAAGCACGCCAGCGACGTGTTCTGGATCAATCGGTCGGCGTTGCCGATCCCAGCATCGCTCGCGACCGCGTTCGAGACCGCCGAGAACTCGCTTCCGAAGATCCGCTCGACGGCGAGCTTGCCCAACGGGTGATCCACCGCGCCGAGGAGATCTTGCGGGCCGGTGCGCGCCGACCGACTGAACTGCATGGTCAATGAGTGCAGAGTTTCGGCGCCACTCGGCGATTCCACCGCCCGCTCGACGTTCTCCACCACGACGGGCACCGCTGCCGTGAAGGCATTGGCGGCGATCGTCTGAGATCCCAAGCTGCACGCTCGAGCCAGATTTGCGATCGATCGCGTCTCCCGGCCCAGTGCGAGGACGTCATCATTCAAGTTGCTCACGTTTGGATACCCCTGCCGCCCCAGCCCGATCGACCTACTGCTATACGCAGTGACACTTGTAGAATATCCGGTGCCCCGGCAAATCCGGCCTCGCCGACGGCAGCCTCAGAGGAGGCGCTTGGCCACTTCTTCGAGCATGACCTCGGTCGCTCCGCCGCCGATCGGCAAGATCCGAGCGTCGCGCGTCATGCGCTCGATCGTCGACTCGCGCATGTACCCGATGCCGCCGTGGAACTGCAGACAGTCGTACATGACGTCGTTGATCACTTCGCACCCCAGCGCCTTCACACCTGACATCTCGCGGACGTTGTCGAGCCCCTGATCGCCCATCCACGCGGCGTGGTACATCCCCGCACGAACGGCGTCGACCTTTGCCTGGTTCATCGCGAGGCGCTGGCGAATCGCGCCGAGATCCGACAGTCGACCGCCGAACGCAGGCCGGTCGGTGACGTACTCGCTGGTGAGGTCGATCGCAGCTTGCGCCGACCCGATACCCATGCCCACGAGCACCATCCGTTCGTTCTGGAAATTCTTCATTGTCTCGTAGAAACCACGGTGGACCGTGCCGAGCACTGCCGAGTCGGGAACCCACACGTCATCGAGCACCAACTCCGCCGTGTCGGAGCATCGCCAGCCGTGCTTGTCGAGCTTGTTCGCCACGGAGAATCCTTCGGTGCCTGCCGGCACGAGGAACATCGTGATGCCGTATTTGTTGTCGGGGTCGGTCTTGGCCGCGATGATCGTCATGTCGCCGTACACCGCGTTGGTGATGAACGTCTTTGCACCGTTGATGCGCCAGCCGTCGCCGTCTTTCACCGCGGCAGTGCGGATGCCCGCAACGTCAGATCCCGCATCGGGTTCGCTGACGCCGATCGACAAGATCGTCTCACCGGCGACCACACCTGGCATCCATTGCTCGAGTTGTTCGGGGGAACCGGAGTTGACCAGGTGGGGGCCGGCCATGTCGGTGTGCACCAGCACGGTCACATCGAATCCGGCGAACGTCGATTGGCCGAGCGCCTCACTGAACGTCGCCGACGCAAGCATTCCCATCCCGAGTCCGCCGTACTCCTCGGGAACTCGGAGCCCGAGCATGCCGAGCCCGCCCATTGTTCGCAGCGTCTCGCGAGGCACCTTGCCCGCTGCTTCCCACGCGTCACCGTGCGGCGTGACTTCTTTGCCGACGAACTCGACCGTTTGGTCGTAGATCGCCTGGAGCTCATCGGTCATGTAGACGTTGCGGTGGGTGGTGCCAGTCATGGGTGCGGTCTTTCTGATCGGAGTACGACCAACCGTATGGCGATGTCGTGACGTTCGCCACCCGGACGCTTGTCGACCGGGGCTTCGGGTGGAGATCTGTTGCACCGGCGGCCAAGATGGCGCAATGAAGCGACGCGAGTACCTCGATCACCTCACCACGGTTCCGCTCTTCGAGGGCCTGGATCGCCAAGAACTCGACGCCATCGGCTCCTCAGCAACCGAGCTGACGCTGAGCGCCGGAGACGTGCTGATGCGCGAAGGGTCGCCGTCTCACGAGATGGTCATCGTCCTCGACGGCACGCTGAGCGTCTCGGCGAACGGCGAGGAGATCGCTCAGATCGAGGCTGGTGGTTTTGCCGGCGAGATGGGACTGCTGGCTCGAGCACCGCGAAACGCTTCCGTGACCGCGCTCACCGACGTTCGCGTCCTGCACATCGACGGTCGCTCGTTCGAGATCGTGCTCGAGAAGGCGCCGTCGATCGCCGTCAAGATGTTGCCGATCGTCGCGTCACGGGTCGTCGAGAACAACGCCTCGCACACAGACTGACCTCTCCGGCATGAACTAGCCGGCGTCGACCATTGCCTGGAGGAGTTCGCCGATGCCTTCGGGCAGCAGCGTCTCGAGCGGGGTCTCGTCGGCCTCGGCCAGATCGGCCAGCGCCGTGATCACGTCGGCGGGATCCAGTTGGTCGGTGAGGACGATCTCACGCACCATTTGGTTCGCTGCATGCGTGGCTTCGTCGCCTGCCGCGATGTGCTCGGTGATGCCGTCGACCATCCGGTCGTTGAATCCAGTGTTGTAGGGGCCCGGGTTGACTTTGCAGACGTCGACGCCGTGCGGAGCGAGCTCGCCACGCAGGCTGATGGTGAACGCCTCCACGGCATGTTTGGTCATGCAGTATGGCGACGTGAGCGGTGACGCGAGCTTGCCGGCCACCGACGAAACGTTGATGATCCGGCCGCTGCTCCGTTCGATCATGCCGGGCACGACCGCCTGAGTCAGCTCGACCATGCCGAAGACGTTGACATCGAAGCTGGCGCGCACCTTCTCCATCGGCACGGTCGTCATCGGCGCCATGATGCCCATGCCCGCATTGTTGATCAGAACGTCGACGTCGAGCCCGCTGGCTTGCGCGATGTCGTCGCTGGATGTGACGTCGAGCTTGATCGTGGTCAGCTCAGGATGTTCGCCCGCGAGCACATCGGCTTGCTCTTGCGTTTCGGTCGTGGCGATCACGGAGTGACCCCGAGCAGCCAACTCGATGGCGGCCCCTTTGCCGAAACCCGAACCGGCTCCCGTGATGAGGATCGTGCGCTGTGTCATCTGCTGAGTGTGACAGGTTCGCGCACCGCCGCCCGGCTCGCACCTTCACGACCGCTTGGCATCAGGCTGGTGCGACCGACACCGGAACGCCGTTGAGGGCAATGTTGCCGCTCAGCTCGTCGACGAACGTTTCGTCGGTCAACACGTTGGTGTTCACCCCTCGATATGCCGTGGCGATCGAGAGTTGGACGCCCGGCATGTCCTGGCCGAAGCCGTGCGGGATGCTGACCACGCCGGGCCGGATCCCATCGGTGATCTCCGCCGCCACCGTGACCGACCCCACACGCGATGTGACGGTCGCGTCACCGCCCTCACCCAGTCCGATGCGCTGAGCGTCGTCGGGGTGAATCTGCATGGTGCACCGATTGCGTCCTTTGGTGAGCACGCGGATGTTGTGCATCCACGAGTTGTTGGACCGCACATGGCGGCGTCCGATCAGCACGAACTCGTCGTCCCACGCCCGTTCGAGCGACGCGGTGAGGCGCGCCAGGTCGGCACGGAGCGGCTCGGGCACCACCTCGACCTTGCCCGACGGCGTCCGCAGGAGGTCCGGAATGCGCCCGGGCTCGAGCGCGCCGAGGTCGATGCCGTGAGGCTCATCGACGAGACGTTCGAGGGTGAGTCCGTCGGGATCCGCGCCGAAGCCGTCACCGTACGGCCCGGTACGCAACATGATCTCGAGGACCCGATCGGCGCCCGTGCTGTCGCTGAGTTGCTCGGCCATCTCGGCGGGTTCACGGTCGGCGACCTTGCTGTGCGGATCGCGAGCAGATGAGGCGAGCATCGCTGCGGTGACCATCTCGTCGAGTTCGGACGCATCGAAGTCAGCAAACGGCTGGCCCGACAGCAGCGCGATCAGGCGCTGCATGATCTCGCCTTCGCTCATCTGGGTGTCTTCGAGTTCGAACACGGGTGCCGAGTAGTTGGCCACGTTGCGCACGGCCAAGTTGAGCAGCGCCACGTCGTAGTGGCTCTTCTGCAACGGAGTCGGCGGCGGGAGGATCACGTCGGCGTGCCGCGTCGTTTCGTTGATGTACGGGTCGACCGACACCACGAAGTCGAGACCGGCAATGGCGGCATCGAGACGCTGCGAGTTCGGGGTTGACGACACCGGATTGCCGCCGACGGTGAT
Source organism: uncultured Ilumatobacter sp. (assembly GCA_938049325.1). GTDB lineage: Bacteria > Actinomycetota > Acidimicrobiia > Acidimicrobiales > Ilumatobacteraceae > Ilumatobacter_A. Next base: position 11,672 of record CALICC010000343.1, read on the forward strand.
CAACGCTCGGATTTGCCCATCGCCGGGCGTCTCCATCTCCTCGGCGAGCACGGCGACCGAGAACTCGCCGAGGCTTTCCGGGCTGGAGCTGACCCGCGAAACGACGCGGCCCATCGCGAAGCCTCGGCCTTCGCCCGGTGCACCTTTGGTCGACGGTTGCCCGGCTGCCCCTTTGGCGAACATCGCGCCGCCGACGCTGTCGAGGTTCCCCGTGAGCAGGTTGACCACGTCGACGAGCCACGACGCCAAGGTGCCGAACTCTTGCGTGCAGGTGCCGATCCGTCCGTACACGGCGGCCGTCGGAGCTTCGGCGAGCTCACGTGCGAGCGTCGTGATCTCTTCGGTGGCGATGCCACAGATCGATGCGACCGCCTCGGGCGAATATGGCGCGAACAGCTCCTCTAGGTCATCGATCCCGGTGCAGTGATCGGCGAGGTTGGATGGGTCTGCCCAACCACGTGCGAGGAGCGTGTGAGCGATCGCGGCCAGCAGGTGCGCATCGGTGCCGGGGCGGATCTCGACGTGCTGATCCGCCTTGGCCGCTGTTTCGCTTCGGCGCGGGTCGACGCACACGACCTTGCCGCCGCGAGCCTGGATCGCTTCGAGGCGCCCCGGAAAGTCGGGTGCCGTGCACAACGAGCCGTTCGATGCGTACGGGTTGGCGCCGAGCATCAGCAGGTAGTCGGTGCGGTCGAGATCGGGAACCGGAATGGCGACCGAGCCGAACATCATCGCCGACGAGATCTCCTTGGGCCGCTGATCAACCGTGGAGGCAGAGAAGCGATTTCGCGAGCCGAGTGCCTTGATCAGCTGACCGTTGTAGATCAGCGGAGCGAGCGAGTGCGCGCCGGGATTGCCGAGGTACAGCGCTGCTGCGTCGCGGCCGTGTTCTGCGAGCACGGGCATCAGCCCTGCTTCGATCACGGCGAAGGCCTCGTCCCAGTCGACCGCCACGAACTCGCCGTCGCGCTTCACGTGCGGTTGTCGCAGCCAGTCAGGGTCGCTGTGCAGATGGCCAAGCGTGGTCCCCTTCGGGCAGACGAAGCCGTGCGAGAACACGTCGTCTTTGTCGCCACGGATCCGCACGACCTGTTCGTTCTTGATCGACAGTTCGAGCCCGCACCCCGCTTCGCAGAGCGGGCAGGTCCGAAAGGCAATCCGTTCGGTGGTGGGGTCGTTCGTCGATTCCATCGTCCGAGTGAATCACGATCGCCACGGCGCTCGCCAGTCAGCTGTCAGGTCACCTCGAGATCGAGATCAGATTCGGAGCGACCTCGACGTGGATCTACCGTGTGGAGATGAGACGTCGCCACCTGGCCGCCTTGGTCGCCCCCGCAGTGATCGGCGTCGCCGGCCTCGCGGCACCGAACGCCGCAGCGCAGCCGCCTCCCGATGTTGCAACGGCCCAGACCGGCGATCGGGCGACAGGTGACCTGTTGTACTCGAACGAGGACAACCGGATGCGGCGTTACGACGTCGACACCATCGGAACTGCACAGCTCGCCGAGGACGTTGTGATCGAGAAGGCGTCCGACGGAGGCCGCGACGTCAATGGCGAGATCTGCTTTCTTCCCGACGGCTCGGGCCGCTTCGTGGCAGGCGAAGACACCGGCCAGCCGAATCCTCCGGCCGGGTGGGGGATCTTCGACGCCGATGGCACGCAGCTCCAGAAGCTGACCGCGACCTATCTCACGGCGAACGCCGAGCCGTTCGGCTGCGCATTCGCGCCTGACGGCACGCTGTTCACCAGCGAGGTGGGTGCCCAGGGCTTCGGCGTCGGGAGCGGACAGTTGATGATGTGGTTCGACGACGGGTCGTTCTGCAAGTTGGCGACCGACCTCGGCACCGCTGGCGCGGTCGAGACCGACTTCGACGGCAACGTCTACGTCGCCCAGACCTCCGGAGTGACCATCGAACGCTTCGCGCCACCGTTCCCGACTGCCGCCGACGAGGCGGGTGGCTGTGGCGGCAGCGACACCACCGGAGCCCCGGTTGCCGACGCCGTCCAGCGCACGACGTTCGCCACTCCGTCGGACGGCATGCTCACGTTCTCGGGCCTGGCCACTGCGCCGAACGGAAACCTGTACGCCTCGAGTGTGCTCACTGGGCGAATCGCCGAGTACGACTCCGACGGCGACGTCGTGCGACTGCTCCTCGCGCCGGAGCGATCCACGCCGCCGATCACCACGGGACATCCACAGGGATTGGCCGTCGGTTCCGACGGGTCGATCTACTACGCCGACCTCGACCTCGTCGGCACGCTGCCCGACATCGGCCCAGGCCCTGACGGCAGAGTGTGGCGGATCACGTTCGATTCGAACGGCGACCCTCGTCCACCGGTCGTGATCAAGCAGGGCTTGCGATTCCCCGACGGCCTCGCGATCGGCCCAGGCGACCTCGAAACCACGAGCACCCCGGTGCCCGATTGGCCCACCGTTGCAGGCGGACCTGACCGCACGTTCTTCAATCCTGACGAAGCCTTCCTCACCCCCGACACGGTCCCCGAGTTGATCGAGAAGTGGCGCTTCCCGACCGACGCCGTGGTCACCGCGTCGCCATCGATCGCGCCGGTCACGATGCCCGACGGATCGACCAAGCGGATCGTGTTCGTCGCGTCATGGGACGGCTTCATCTACGCCATCGACTTCGCGACCGGCGACGAGGTGTGGCGATTCGCATGGGAAGAACAACCCGGCGCGTCGTTTCCAGCCGCTGCGTCCGCAACGGTCACCGACGTGGGGACCGACCGCGTGGTGCTGGTCGGCGCTGGCCAGACGATGCATGCGATCGATGCTGCCACCGGAACCGAAAGATGGCGATTCGCCGCCGGCACGGGTTGTCGTGATGTCGACGGCGTGCCGCCCGGACTCTGCGGATTCTCGGGAGAGCGCAACCAGATCGAATCCACGCCCGTCGTGGCCAACGGCACGGCCTACTTCGGCATGGACGTGAACGATGTCGCGACCGGCAAAGGCGGGTTCTTCGCCGTCGACGTCGACGACGGCACGTTGACCTGGTACTTCGACGTCGAGACCGGCGCCACCTGTCGCCCCGACCCGAACGACGAGGTTCGCAGGTTCGACGGCTACCACTCGACAGCCGAGCTGGGCCTTCCCGTCGACTTCTTCACGACCCGGTCGGGTTGCGACCACGACCGCTCCCCCACCGGGTGCGGCAACGTCTGGTCGTCGCCGGCCCACGACCCGGAACGCCGTGCGCTCTACTTCGGCACGAGCAACTGCGACACCGACGACGACCCGAGCACCAGCATCCCCGGTCCCGACATGCCGCCGTACGACGAAGCGCTCGTCGCACTCGGCACCGACGGTGTTCCTCAATGGCGATGGAGGCCCCGCGAAGTCGATCCCGACGATCTCGCATTCGGCGCCGTACCCAACCTCTTCTCGATCGACATCGATGGTTCACAGGTCGATGTGGTCGGCATCGGCGGCAAAGACGGCACCTACTACGTCATCGACCGCGACGGCATGAACGAACGCACCGGCCTCGCGTGGGACGACGCCGAGCCGCGAGCGCTCCCGTACTGGGAGACCAATGTGGTCTCGGGCGGGGCGATCGGCGGCATCATCGCCACCGCTGCTGTCGACGAGGCGAGCCGACGCGTGCACTTCTCCACGGCGCCCGGTGCCTCGGTGTTCGAGCCACAACGACCCACCGTGCACGCACTCGATCTCGACACCGGCACCATCGTGTGGCAGAACACCGAGGCGATCGAGTTTCCCGCAGGCGATGGCAGCTATGCGCCGACGAGTGCGGTACCCGGCGTCGTCATCGTCGGCAGCGTGATCTCACCTCACCTACGGATGTACGACGCAGCCGACGGCACACTGCTCTACGACGAAGTGATCGGTCAACCCGACACGTTCTCGGGCATCGCTTCCGGGGCCGCTGTGCTCGACGGCACGATCGTGGTCGGCTCCGGGATCGGCAGCCGCACCAGCACCGGGTCGAGTCCGGGCGACTTCGCGGCCAATACGCCATCGGCCGTGATCGCGCTGTGTGTTCCGGGGTCGCCCGACTGCGGCGATCAGCGTCCGGTCGTGGTCCCAGGTGCGGTCGACGTCGTCGAAGGTGACGACGGCCTCACGACCGTCGAGGTTCCGGTCACCCTCAGCACCGCGAGCGACGAGACGGTGACCGCTCCGTGGCAGGTCATTCCCGTGTTCGCGGAAGCCGACGGTGACGTGGTCGAAGCATCGGGCATCGCCGTGTTCGAGCCAGGCACGACCGAGACAACGGTCAGCATTCAGGTCGTCGGCGACGACATCGACGAGAACGATGAGTTCGGGGTCGTCGCGTTCGGCGCGTCCGACAACGCACGAATCGGCGGGTACTGGGGCCTCGGCACGGTGAGGATCCTCGACGACGATCCGCCGCCGCGTCTCGCGCTCGGCGTCGGCATCGAGTTCGAAGCTGGGGGCACCGTCGAGATTCCGATCGTGTTGTCCCGGCCGAGCGGCCGCGACATCTCGATCGACTGGCGAGCGATCGGCGCCAGCGCCACCTCCCCCGGCGACTTCGTCGCGTCATCGACCCCGATCACGATCGCCGCTGGTTCGACGTCGGCCACGATCGACATCGCGCTCGTTGACGACGCCGAACCCGAAGATCTCGAGTTCTTCTTCGTTCGCATCGAGGCCGACGCGGCGAGCGTGCTCAATCCGCTCACGTTCGTCGCCATCATCGACGATGACTGACGCTGACCGATCAAGCGTCAGGAGGCGGCGACCACCAGCGACGCAGTGACCATCACCACGAACACGAGCACGATCGCCTCGGACGTGACCGTTGATCGCAGCACGGCAAGAGTCGACCGCGACTCGGGATCCGCCTCGAGCATCGGCAGCAGCCGGAAGTGGTTGTAGGCGCCACCCACGGCAGCGATGCCGACAGCAGCGGACTTCAACAGCAAGATCTGGCCCCACTCGGTTCCGGTCAGTTCGCCGAACGAGTCGAGCACGAGGAAGGCCATGACGCCTCCAGCTGCGACGACCGCCGCCAACGAAATCGTTGCGAGTTTCGAGAATCGCACGACGAGCTCAGCGAGGCGACTCGGTTCGCCGGACCTGATCCGTGACCACACCAGTGCGCTGAGCACGACCACTCCCCCGACCCAGACCGCCCCCGCCGCGACGTGGACGGTGTTGACCAGCGCATGGAGTGGTCGGAATCCTTTGCTGACCGTGTGGCCGTCGAACCAGAACGACACCAAGATCACGAGCACGGCAGCCACTGCCAGCCGCGAGCGGTTGTTCGGTGTCCACCTCACCACCTCGGAGTCGTGCGTTGGCACGGCGACGTTCGCAACGTCGTCGATGACCGCCGCAGACAGCGCCCGCACGGGCCGACTGGCCGAGACGGCTCCCGCAAGCCCCGCGGCCAGGCCGACCCCACCGACGAAACGGAGCACGGTGGCGAAGCCTGGGGCGGTCGACCACGTGGAGGCCAGCGACTGTGCACCGATCCGGCCGACTCCGACGTATTCGATCGCCGCACCGACGGCGACGGCCCCGCCGAGTACACGGACCGCGAGGAGAACGCGACGCACTTCTTCGCGTCGACCGCGAAACGCCACGGCGAGAAAGGCGAAGGCACCAAGCCCCACAGCGACGCTCGGGAGGCTGTCAGGCGGCCCACTGACGCGGTGGTTTCACCCGGAACGGTGTTGTCGACAGCGAGGAAGTCGTCGAGCGACTGCCTCGGCGTCGCGTCCGACGGCGGTGTCGCAGCTGCATCATCGACGACGGGAACCGTCGGCCCGGGCTCGTCGATGGCCTCGCTGGCGACTGCGGGTTCGGTGATTTCCGGTTCGGCGATTTCCGGATCGATGGCTTCCGGATCGATGGTTTCCGGACCGGAGTCCGCGACCTCCGGCGCCGCGACCTCGGGCACTTCAGAATCTGTTGCAACGGGTGGTGGTGGAGCACTGACGGTAAAGGCGAACGCTCCTTCGATCGGATGCGCGTCGGCGGCTTGAACATTCCACCGCAGACCCACCTGCCCCCCGGCGAGTGGCGGGTCGAAGCGCACGGTGAAGACCTTGTTGTCGAGTGTCTCGACGCTCGCCGGCGGCTGCACGATGCCGTCAGGAGTGAGCGCGACGAACCCGTCGCCCACCGGGTTGGCCTCACCGGTGAACACGATCGTGACGACGTCGACAGGTGTGTCGATCACCTCACCGTCGCCGGGCGTCGACGACTCGAACCCGGTGTGCGCCGCCACGTGACCCGCGCCCAGCAGAGCGACGAACATCGACACGAGCACGCCGACCAGCAGTGCGCTCGGACCGCGAGCTGCGGCAACGGCATGCACGCTCCTCATGTTGATCTCGGCACGGCGGTCGCCTCCTGCGCAGGAAGTCTTTCAGCCCGCGAGGTGGATTGGCGGTCGGGCTCGGTCATGCCCATTCCAGCCTCACCGAACCGCCGCAGCCGCAAGCTGTTGACGACGACACTGACCGACGAGAATGCCATGGCGGCTCCGGCGATCATCGGACTCAAGAGTCCGGAGACGGCCAGTGGGATCGCGATCGTGTTGTAGCCGAAGGCCCAGAACAGGTTCTGGACGATCGTGCGATACGTCCGGCGGGAGAGTTGGATCGCAGTGACGACGCCCGACACATCGCCGCGCATGAGGGTGAGGTCGCTGGACTCGATGGCGACATCGGTGCCGGTCCCGATCGCAAGACCGAGGTCGGCTTGCACGAGGGCCGGAGCGTCGTTGACCCCGTCACCCACCATCGCCACCACATGCCCGTCCGCTTGAAGCCGTTGCACTTCGCGTTGCTTGTCTTCGGGAAGCACTTCGGCGATCACACGATCGATACCTGCGGCCTCGGCAATCGAATGCGCCGTTCGAGCGTTGTCACCGGTGATCATCGCCACCGACAGATCCAGTTCACGCAGCCGCTGAACGGTATCGACCGCCGACGCCTTGAGCGTGTCGGCCACGGCGATGACGCCGCGAGTCTCCCCGTCCCAGCCGACGAAGACGACGGTGCGACCTCGCCGCTCCAGGTCGGCAGCAGCCGATTCGAACCGGTCGAGCCCATCGAGCGGTACCGACGTGAGCAGTTCGCGTCGCCCGACCCATACGGTCGTTCCATCGACCGCAGCGCGGATGCCCTTGCCGACGGTGGCCTCGAAGTCGGTCACCACATCGAGCTCTCCGTGCGCTGACCGTGCAGCGACGGCGATCGCGTGGCCGATCGGGTGCTCGCTGTTGGCCTCGACGGCCCCCGCCCTGGCAAGCACCTCGGCGTCACTCGTCGAGCCTGCTGTGATCACGTCGCTGACCGACATGGCACCTTCGGTGAGCGTGCCGGTCTTGTCGAAAACGACGGTCGTGATCCGACGCGTCCGCTCGAGCATCTCGACCGACTTGATGAGGATGCCCAACTGGGCACCTCGGCCCGTTCCCACCATGATCGCCATCGGCGTCGCCAGCCCCAATGCACACGGGCAGGCGATGATCATCACGGCAACTGCGGCGGACACGCCATCGCGAACGTCGCCGAGCACCGTCCAACCGAGGAACGTGACGAGCGAAATCGCGAGCACGACTGGAACGAACACGGCCGAGATCCGATCGGCCAGACGTTGCGCGGCTGACTTGCCGGACTGAGCGTCTTCGACGAGCTTCACGATCCTCGCAAGCGCCGTGTCGGAACCGACCGCCGAGGCGGAGATCGTGAGCACACCCGAGGTGTTGATCGTCGCCCCGGCAACCGCATCGCCAATCGCCTTGTCGACCGGCATCGACTCACCGGTCAACATCGATTCGTCGACCGCGCTCGCCCCGTCGATCACCACGCCGTCGACCGGCAACTTGTCGCCAGGCCGCACACGCAGCACATCGCCCACTCGCACCGCCTCGACCGGCACCATCTCTTCGGCGCCGTCACGGACGAGACGAGCCTCCTTGGCCCCCAGCTCGACGAGCGAGCGCAGCGCCGCGCCGGCGCGCCCCTTGGCACGAGCCTCCAGGTACCTGCCGAGCGAGATGAAGAACATGATCACCACGGCGGCTTCGAAGTACAGCTCCATACCACCGGTGACGAGCTGATACGTGCTGTACGAAAACGCCGACAGTGTGCCCATCGCGATGAGGGTGTCCATGTTCGCCGAGCGGTGGCGTGCGCGTTGAGCCGCGCCGCGCAGGATCGGCCATCCGACGTAGAACTGCACCGGGACCGCGAGAGCGAATTGCAGCCACCGCAACCCGTTGTTCGTGCTGGCCGTCTCGTGGAAGAACATGGTCGACACCATGAACACCGCAACGGGTGCCGACAGCAGCGCCCGCCACATCCACATCGAGCGATGCTTGGCCTGCACGACGTCGGCGTGATCGACCCGGTCGGCCGCACTCGACGGCGTCGAATCTTCCGCCAGTGCCGTTGCGGTGTATCCGGCATCGGTGACCACCTCGGAGAGCACCTGACCGTCGAGGTGCTGCCCCTCAGACAGGGAGATCGCGGCGCGGCCGGTGGCGAAGTTGACCTCCGCCGATTCGACGCCCGGTTGTTCTTCCAGCGCCTTTTGCACGCGTGCCGCACACGATCCGCAGGTCATGCCGTCGATCTGGAGGTCGAGCGTTCGCTCAATGACGCTCACAGGCCGTCACCCGACTGCGTGATGACCTGGCATCGATTCGGGTCGGTGCACGCCGCAGGATCCAGCAACGCCGCACCTTCGTACATCTTGCTCAGTTCGCGCCGAGCACGTTGCAGATCGACGATCTTGCGGTCGAGGTCGTCGAGGTGGCCCTTGAGTAGCCCGCGTGTGTGCTCGCACGAGTTGCCGCCCCGGTCTTTGATCTCGAGAATCGAGGTGATCTCGGCCAGGGTGAGTCCCGAGGCCTGCGCTTGCTTGACGAACTCGAGCCGTTCGACCGAAGCCGGCCCGTATGACCGGTACCCGGCTTCGGTACGAGCGGGTTCGTCGAGCACGCCGATCGATTCGTAGTAACGAATCGCCTTCGTCGTCATGCCAGCCGTTGCGGCGAGGTCACCGATCCTCATCGGGCCACGATATCCACGAAACGCCCAAGCTTCCACCCAGCTGGAAGCTTGGGTCAGCGGCGCTGCATCGACTCACTCAGTCATCGTCATCGTCATCGTCATCGTCATCGTCATCGCCATCGCCATCGCCATCGCCATCATCGTCGTCGCCATCATCGTCATCGTCGCGATCGTCGCGATCGTCATCGCGGTCGTCGTCATCGCGGTCGTCGTCGTCGTCGTCGTCGCGATCGTCATCGCGGTCGTCGTCTTCGTCGCGATCGTCATCATCGTCGATCGTTCCGCTGCTGGGCGTCGTGTTGCTCGGCGTCGAGTTCGGCGGTGTGCTGTCGCTCGGCGTCGTGTTGCTCGGCGTCGTGTTGCTCGGCGTCGAGTTCGAGGGTGTGCTGTCGCTCGGCGTCGAGTCGCTTGGCGTCGAGTTCGAGGGTGTGCTGTGGCTCGGCGTCGAGTTGCTTGGCGTCGAGGTGTCAGGAGCGGTGCTCGACGAAGACGGAGCCACCGTGTCGTCCGGAGCAGAGGAGGTCGGCGCCACCGTCGTCGACGTCGTCACCGTCGACGGATCGGTCGGCATGGAAGTCGTCGACACGGAGGTGGTCGTCGTCGACACGGACGTGGTCGTCGTCGACACGACCGTGCTGTCGGGAACCGACGTGGTCGGGTCGATCGAGGTCGAGGGCATGGTCGTGTCAGTGACCGCCGGGCGGACCGTCGACCGGTCGGCAGCGTTCACCGCGTACACCGGAATGGCAAGGCCGAGGGCCGCAACTCCGACGAGTGCGAGGGTGATGGGTGGTTTCATGATCCGCTCCTTGAGGTGGGCATGCCCGGACGGTCGTCCGATGGCTTCCATCGTCACGGCGGGCAGTGCGCGGCCGCCATTGGACGTTGGTCCTACGACTGGCCGGTCGGCCGAAGGCGAGGTACTACGACCTTGGTCCACTTGCCGGGCCGGCGTCGGGCCGTCACGCTGGCAACCATCGATCCGAGTGATCGCCTGATCTGTGACCACTCGAGCCCTTCACGGCGGACAGTACGGTGACCAAACATGACCAAGCGACAGCGCAGCTCGGCCGCGCGTGAACCGGTCACGGTCAAGGCCGTCATGGTGCGGTTCGCTCTGACCGGCTTCGTTGCGCTCGTCATCGTGTCGCTGGTGACCGCGTGGGTCAGCAGAAGCGTCGGCACGGATCAGGCGATCGACGATGCTCGCCAAGTTGCGTGGGTCAACGCTCAAGCGGTGGTCGCACCTGTGCTCACCGACGGTGTGATGCAGTTGGACGCCGACGCGCTCGACGCCGTTGATGCTGCGGTGCGCGAGTTCGTCCTGCGCGGCTCACTCGTCCGGGTCAAGATCTGGGATGCCGACGGCACGATCGTGTACTCCGACGAACCTCGGCTCATCGGTGAAGAGTTCGCACTGCCCGAGGACAAGCAAGATGTCTTCGCGACCGGCCAGAGCCACGCTGAGATCTCAGACCTCGATGGCCCCGAGAACCGCTTCGAGGTCGAAACGAAGCTCCTGGAGATCTACATGCCGATCGAAACCGTCGAGGGCACGCCATTGCTGTTCGAGACCTACTTCCGATACAGCGCCGTGACCGACGTTGGACGCCGACTCTGGGGGCAGTTTGCGCCGGTTGCCTTGGGCGCGCTTCTCGCGTTGCAGCTCGTACAGCTGCCGTTTGCGTGGAGAATGGCGACACAACTTCGTGCTGGTCAGGAGGAACGTGAGCTGTTGCTCAAGCGCTCGCTCGACGCCTCCGACGCCGAGCGACGACGCATTGCGAGCGACCTGCACGATGGCGTGGTGCAGGACCTGACCGGAGTCTCGCTCGGCCTTGCCGCACTCGGCCGCCAAAACCTCATCGAGCCCAGTCAGGTCGAGGACGCCTCGTCAGCAATCCGCAACAGCGTAAAGTCGTTGCGGTCTCTTCTGGTCGAGATCTACCCACCAAATCTCGTCGAAGAAGGCCTCGAGTCGGCGCTCGGCGATCTCCTCAGCACGCTTCCGGCTCGAGGGCTCGCAACCGACCTCAGTGTCGAACTCGACGGAACGACACCCCACGCCGACACGGCTGGCTTGACCTACCGCGTCGTGCAAGAAGCGATCCGCAACGTCGTCAGCCATGCTGCTGCGAGCGCCATCCGCGTCGAGGTTGCGGTGGCCGACGAAGGTGTCACGGTGTGCGTCGATGACAACGGTCAAGGATTCACGACCGACGACTACGTCGGCCGGTCGCGCGACGGTCACGTCGGGCTGCGGACGCTCGGCGGATTGCTGGCCGATGTCGGAGGCTCGTTCGAAGTGCTCTCCGATCCGAACACCGGCACACGCGTCGCCGCGACCGTGCCCCACAACGTTCCACCGAACACGGAGGTGGTGTCATGATCCGCGTCGTCATCGTCGATGATCACGCTGTTGTTCGATCAGGCTTGGAACAGTTTCTCGCGACCACCGGTGACATCCAGCTGGTCGGGACAGCTTGCGACGGTCTCGAAGCAATCGATGTCACCGCAGCCACCAACCCTGATGTCGTCATCATGGATCTCTCGATGCCAAATCTCGACGGGGTCGAAGCGACCCGTCGAATCGCCTCAACACATCCGTCCAGCCGCGTGCTGGTCTTGACGTCCTTCTCGGACCGGACACGGATCATGGACGCACTGTCGGCTGGCGCCGACGGCTACCTGCTGAAGCACTCCGACCCCGAGGAGATCGCTGCCGCCATCCGCAGTGTCCACTTGGGCGACGCACCCCTCGACCCGAAGGCGGCTCGCGCCTTGCTCGAGTCGCGGCGGACCGAACCCGAATCAGCATCGTTGACCGAGCGCGAGCGCGAAGTTCTCGGCCTCGTTCAGCAAGGCCTCGCCAACAAGCAGATCGCACGCAGACTCGGCATCAGCGAACGAACGGTGAAGGCGCATCTCACCAGCGTGTTCGCAACGCTCGGCGTGAGCGACCGGACACAGGCAGCCCTGTGGGCGACGGATCACCTCGATCAACGCTGAGCCGCTCGGCGCCGGCCACCACGGTTTCAACGAACCGACACAGACCGGTCAATCGTCATCAGGATCATCAGGATCATCACTTCCCGAACCCGAACCACCACTTCCCGAGCCACTGCTTCCCGAGCCCGACCCGCTGCGGTGGTCGTCTTCGTCCGTCGTGGTCGGGGTTGACGCGGACGGTTGGGTCGTCACCGCGTCGTCGGAGTCCGAATCCGCGCCCGCACCTCCGGATGGGTCGTCGTCAGTTGTCGGTGGCGACGACGTTTCGTTCGTACTCACGGAGCCATCGTCGACGTCAGCATCATCGTCGACGTCAGCATCATCGTCGTCAGCATCATCGACGTCGAGAGTTCCGGTGGGGGGCGTCGTTGGCGATGCGCCTCCGCGAGACGAGTCCGTGGTCGCGGCAGTGCTGGGCGCCAACGTGGAGGTTTGCGTCGGCGCAATCGTTGTCGTCGGAACCGGGGTGGAAGCGGGAATTTCTGTGGTGGTCGGAAGGCTCGTGGTTGCATGGACCGAACTCGGTGGTCCTTGCGCGGGCGTGACGGGAGAAGGGTCCGCCGATGGTGGCACCTGGCCGGGGTTCTGCCAGACCGATCGCGTCGTGGCGTCGCCTGCGGACGGGAACAGCCAGTCGTGCAGCGCGACCGCGGACCCAGCTGAACTCAACGCGACCAGCGCAAGGATCAATGTTCCAGAGACTCGCCCGGCCCGATTCGACAGTCGCGGCGCAAGGTGAACGCGCGCCGCCGCGACCGCTGGCTGCACCCGAACCACGGAGGAAAGGTCGGAGCTGTCGGGATGGCCGTGAGCAGCCCAGTCGCGACTCGCCTGCGTGCTCGGCTGCCCCCACGGTGTCGACGGGCTGGACTGCTGCTCCACCCGACCATTGTGCGCCGCGGCTCGCCACCGGACAATACGACGAAGGTCGTAGTACCTGGATCGAGCAGGCGACTCGCGGAAGTGTTGGCGTCGCGCTCAGTTGACGAGATTGTCGCAATGCTCGCCGGCACGCACGGCCAGCACGTTCGCCAGCGTCGTTTCCGCGATCGAGTCCAGCGCCTCGCGGGTCAAGAACGCTTGGTGCGCCGTGATGAGCACGTTCGGGAACGTGAGGAGCCTGGCAAACACGTCGTCGTCGATGATCTCGTCACTGCGGTCCTCGAAGAACAGGTCACCTTCCCGTCGCAGTGATCCCCGAGACGGCTGAGGTCAAACGTCCACAGTCCATCCTCGTTGCCTTCGATGGTTCTGAGAACTCGATGGCAGCGTTGGACTGGGCGTTGACGTTTGCCGAGCCCGAGACGATCGTCACGGTCGTCTCGGTGTGGAACACCGCTCCGGTCGCTGTCGGCGCCGACCAGTTCTTCTTTCCCGAGGCGAGCGACCTCGCCCGAGAACGCTTCGACCACCTCGCGGATGAAGGGGCACGTCGTCGAGAACACCCAGGTGTCACGGTCCGCAACGAATTCGTCGAAGGCAATCCTCGAGACGTGCTCGCCGAGAGGTCCGAGTCGTGTGACCTGCTCGTGATGGGCGCTCGAGGTTACGGGGCGATCGGCGCAGTCATCCTCGGGTCGGTGTCGACTTGGCTACTCCATCACGTTCGGACGTCGATGATCGTCGTACCTCGTCGGTGATCGACCAGGAGGTCGACAACGCCGACACGACACGACGAGACTGTCCGCATGATCCGCATCTTCCTGCTCGATGATCACGAGGTCGTGCGTCAGGGCGTCAAGGCCACGCTCGAAGCCGAACACGACATGACCGTCGTCGGCGAGGCAGGCGACGCCGCCCACGCGATTGCCGCCGTCGGTGCATGCGAACCCGACGTCGCAGTTCTCGACGTACGCCTGGGTGACGGCAACGGCATCGATGTATGCCGCGAGATCACGTCCGACTTCCCTGATGTGCGTTCGCTCATCCTCACCTCGTTCGACAGTGATCGCGCGATCGTCGACGCCGGACTGGCAGGTGCAGCCGGCTTCGTCCTCAAGCAGATTCGCAGCACCGAACTCATCGAGGCAATCCGCCACGTTGCGGCGGGGCGTCAACTCCTCGACGACGCTGAGGTGCGCATGGCGATGCGCCGTCTGCGCGAGAGCGAGGAAGGTCGATTGTTCGATCTCACACCTCAAGAACAGCGCATCTTCGACTACATCGGTGACGGCAAGACCAACCGTCAGATCGCGCAGGAGATGTATCTCGCCGAGAAGAC
>CALICC010000344.1 GCA_938049325.1 uncultured Ilumatobacter sp.
GCAACGGTCCAGGGTGAGAACATCACGCTGTCGGTCGATGGTGACACCGTCATGGTGAACGACGCCACCGTGGTTGCTGTTGATGTCGAGGCCAGCAACGGTGTGATCCACGTGATCGATTCCGTGCTCGTGCCGCCGAGCATCGACCCCACCACGCTCTTCGCCGCTGACGCCATGGAAGAAGATGCCATGGAAGAGGACGCCATGGAAGAGGACGCCATGGAAGAGGACGCCATGGAAGAGGACGCCATGGAAGACGACGCCATGGAAGACGACGCCATGGAAGAGGTCGGCACGATCGTCGACGTCGCCGTCGGTGCTGGCACGTTCGAAACGTTGGTCGCTGCGGTGACTGCGGCCGATCTTGCGGGGACGCTGTCGAGCGAAGGTCCGTTCACGGTGTTCGCTCCGACCGATGAGGCGTTCGCAGCGCTCCCGGAGGGTCTGGTCGACGCACTGCTCCTTCCGGAGAACAAGGATGCTCTCGTGGCGGTGCTCACCTACCACGTGCTCGGTGCCGAGGTGCCGTCGTCTGATGTCGCCGCTGGTGATGTTGCAACGGTCCAGGGTGAGAACATCACGCTGTCGGTCGATGGTGACACCGTCATGGTGAACGACGCCACCGTGGTTGCTGTTGATGTCGAGGCCAGCAACGGTGTGATCCACGTGATCGACTCCGTGCTCGTGCCGCCGAGCATCGACCCCACCACGCTCCTCTGATTCTTCAGACGCACTGAACTACCCCCTGACGACGTCGTCGGCGGTCGGACATTGGTCCGGTCACCGATGGCGTTGTCGCGTTTGGGTCAAGATGCGTAGATGAATTCGCTCCCGGCCCCGATCGACCTGTTGCCTCATCGACCACCGTTCTTGCTCGTCGACGAGCTGATCGAGATGGACGCAGGCGTCTCGGCAACCGGCCGATGGCGTCTCACCGGCGATGAGTACTTCTTCGCAGGCCACTTTCCCGGTCGGCCGACGTTGCCCGGCGTGCTGATGTGTGAGTCGATCGCACAAGTCGGAGCGTGTGCGTTGCTCGCAGACGAGCGATTCGTGGGCAAACTTCCGCTCTTCGGTGGGCTCGACAACGCACGATTCCGGCGCCAAGTGGTTCCCGGCGACGAGCTGACGATCGAGGTGGAACTGGGGCGGCTGTCGGCGCGGGCCGGGAAGGGGTCGGGTCGGGTATTGGTCGATGGCGATGTCGCCACGAGCTGTGATCTGATGTTCGTGTTTGCCGATGCGTGAGCTTCGCTACGACACGGTCCTGTTCGATCTCGACCACACGCTGCTCGATTCGGACGCGTCGCACGCCGCTGCGTTCGACGCCACGATGAGCAGTATCGGCATCGACGACCCGTCGTCGGTGTTCGAAGTGTTCGACCGGATCAACCAGGCGTTGTGGCGTCGCGTCGAACGCCACGAGTTGAGTCCGAACGAAGTGAAGGCGCTCCGTTTTCGGCAGTTTCTCGACGAAATGGGACTCGATGGAGACCCGACGGAGATGGGCGCGGTGTTCGTCGACGGCCTGACGCAGAACGGCGAGCTGTACCCGGGAGCGCAAGAACTCGTCGAGCAGCTCGCTGGCCTGGTCGCCCTCGGAATGGTCACCAACGGGATCGGCAGGGTGCAGCGCGACCGCCTCGCCCGGCTCGGGATCGCCGACTGCTTTCATGCCGTGATCATCAGCGGCGAGGTCGGGACGAACAAGCCGGGCGCCGAGATCTTCGATCTCACCTTCGAGGCACTGGGGATCGCCGAACGCTCACGAGCGGTGATGATCGGCGACAACCTGGGGAGTGACATCCAAGGCGGCATCAACGCGGGCATCGAAACCATCTGGTTCAATCCGACGGGCTCCGTCAACTCGACCGGCATTCAGCCGACGCATGAGGTCACGACGCTCGACGAGCTACCGAGCCTGCTGGCGTAGCGTCGCGGCTCGTCAGGTGAGCGCTGGGCGAATGGTCGGGCGTTCGGTTGTCCACGCGGTTTGGGTGGTCAGGTACGTCCCGTCGGCGGTCAGTGCCACGACGCTCGTCTGTGAGACCCACACTGCTTGGACTTGAGTCCACGCATCAGATCGGACGAAGTGCGGATCGATGGCATCTTGTGAACGGCACAGCCGTCCTCGGGCCAGGTCGATGGTCCAGTGAGCGTCGCGTGTGGCGAGCCGCACGTAGCCGGCGCCGAGGATCTCGACGGGTCCGCCCTCGTTGGCGACGTAGGGCGCAGCAGCGTCGGTCAACGGTCGTCGGGCGAGCAGTTCGTCGCTCGCTGTGTCGGGATCCAAATCGATCATCACGGTCGAGCCGGCTGCAACAGCCGACGCGGCGGCGATCACCAGCACTTCGGTCATCTCGATGTCGAATTGGTCGGGCGCAGACATGACGAGGTGATCGTCGAGCATCGACACGGTGACCGTCGGGTCGGTGCTGGGGGTTGATTGTGTCGCTTCGGCGGAAAGAAGTTTCATGGTTGAACGTCCTTGTTCTGAGCTCCAGCGTGGCGTCGTTGCGTGACAGCTTCGCGACGAAAAGGATGCAAGTGCGCGCGTTCGACGGTCGTGGCGCCCGGCCGAGTCTGGTGGCGGTTTGGCGGTCATTTGCCGCTGACCAGGCGCGACGCGAGGTCAGACACGTGGTCGAACGTGATAGCTCCGGCGTCGGCGAGACGAGGCCGGGGCGTGAGCCCGCCGGTCGGCGCCAACAAGATGTTCAACCGCGAGATGTTCGTCACCGAGGTCGGGTCCACCAAGGCGCCGCATGTTTGGCTCGCGGTCCGCCGGCTCAAGGCTGCGTGAAACCCGCCGAAACATTCCGTATGTCCACCTCACGTCGACGCATCGCAATCCTGATCGGGGTGGTTCTGCCCGGCTGTGCGACGTCGGACGGCGGCGAGGCGATGCAGTCCCAGGACACCGTTGCGGTCGCCGCCGAGCAAGCCCCCGAGGAGACCACAGTTGTTACCGATGAGCGCCGTGTGACGTTCGAGCAGCTCTCGGATCCAACGACCGATCTCGACCTCACCGAGTACACGGGCGTCGACCTCGAAACGGCGAGCCCACCGGCAAGCGTGGCCTTTTGTGACGCCGTGGCAGGGGCTCCGAGTCGTTGGCTGAACGACGCATTGATCCCTTTGCAGTTCTGGGTCGACTCGTACCGAGGAGTCGGCGACCCGCCTCCGATGGCCGCCGAAGCGGTTGAGGCGCTGTTGGCGTTCGGTGGTCAGCGGATCGACTGGAACCTCGGACGTGCGGAGCGTCCGCTGTTCGACGTGAAGCTCGCTGCCCACGCCAAGACGGTTGCGGACGTCGCCGTCGTGATGTGTCCGGACCTCCCTCCCGTGCTCGGTCGCTCCGACGAGTTTCTCGCTGATCCGTGGGGCGGGGCGGTCGACGGTGGTGAGGTCGCGTCGAGATGTGCCGCCGACCGAGCGGAGATCGAAGCCGCGATCGTGCGCTACGCAGAACTCTTCGCCACGATGCCGCTCCACCTCGAACAGATCGAAACAGGTTTGCTCGTCCACGACGAGTACTTCTTCGGCTCCGACCTACATGGGGTGTCCCTGGATGAATCCGACCGATCGGTTCCCGTCGCGGTCATCGGTGGACCGTGCGCTGACGCGGAGTGACGTTTGGTCGCTGTCGCCAATGCGCGCTCGATTTGTGCAGCTGTCGAGTTCCATCTTGTTCGGGCAGATCAGACAGAGTGAGAAGATGACGGATCGGGATTGGGTCGGGTTCAACGCCGGGGTCATCGAGGAGTTTCGTGCAAACAATGGAAAGGTGGCAGCTTTCGGCGACCTCCCGGTCATCATCTTGCACACGATCGGCGCGGTGACAGGGACGGTGCGGTTGACCCCGTTGATCCCTGTGTTCGATGGCGACGCAATGTTCGTCTTCGGCACCGCCGAAGGAGCTTCGAAAGACCCCGCGTGGGTGGGAAATCTGCGAACTCATCCGCGGATCACCATCGAAACGAAGGCCGCCAGCTTCATCGCGGATGTGCTTGCGCTTCCCGAAGCCGATGCGCAACGGATGGTCGACGAACGTGCTTCGACGACGCCAAAACTCGCGGAATACGTCGCATCGGCTGCACCGCGGTCGATCCCGGTGTTCTCGATCGCGCCCGTGACCTGAAAGACGCGATCAGCGCACTACCCGGGGACGTCGCGGAACGGAACGTCAACGCCGACCGATCGCTGCCGGGGGAGGCCGAGCACGTTTTCGCCGATGATGTTGCGCT
>CALICC010000345.1 GCA_938049325.1 uncultured Ilumatobacter sp.
AAGTGGTCACGAAGGCACATTCGTTCATGACCCCCGTCACCCTCGCGCCGCACCGAAATCCAGCGATAGGGTCGTCACCACATAGGAATACCAAGCAAGACATGGGGCTGACTGGTTTCGACGTCAGTAACGCTGTTCGAGTTTGCGACCCGAGTTTCTCAGACTCGTAAAACGGGGAAACCAACAGAATTGCCGATGAGCAGTTCGCTCTCGCCGCCTGATTTCGATCAGATGAGTGAAGAGTCATCGTGAGCAGAAATGCCGCACGGGGCCAATCCATCACAGCCCGGCAACAGAAGTGAGGGATGACGGCGAGAAAGACCGCTGACGGCAGGAAAGACCGCTGACTTTCAGGAAAGACTGAGCGTGGTCCGCCTTGAGCGGACAGCCGACCCGTCGGTGTCTCAGCGTCAGAGGCAATGCCGGGAATGGTCGTAGCGGGTTCGGATATCGGCTGATGGACGGGGGTTCGATTCCCCCCAGCTCCAAGAGTGCTCAAACGTCGCGTTGAGCATTGTTGGAGCTGTCCAGTGCCTCGCCGTAGCGGGAAAGGATCTCGCGTGCCCACGCAACAGCGTCCGCCGCTCGAATGCCGCTCGGCTGAGGGCTCACCCAAAGCTCAAGGTTCTCCGGACGATTGTCATCCTTCACTCCGTTGAGATGGTGCACTGACTCACCGGACGCCAGGAACCGCCCGAGCCGCTCTTCCATCACGAGGATGTGTTCGAACACGTACGGACTCTTCGGATGCGCACGCGGATGCCCCACGACGCGCCGCATCACATAACCCGCCTTGTGCCGGGTGCTGCCGCCTTTCCAGTTCCCGTTCGCGGCACCAGCTGTTTGCTGACACCCGCGACAGCTCTGAGAAGTCGGCTGTTTGTCATTGCCGCACGAGCAACTATTTCGCATCCCACGCCGACGACACGCTGGGCAGCGCAGGTGGCGACTGGACGGCTCGAACAATCGGGCGCACGCAACACACTTCTTCATGGCAGAAGTGTATCGAACATACGTTCGACAAGTTTGCGACGCTGACGCCCGAGGAGAATTCGGGTCAGCGAGAGCCCATCGCAGATTTCGCAGCCCTCGGAGCGTTGCGAACAAGAGGCGCCGCATCGCGTTGCTCCGCCGGTCGCACCGCCGGTTGCTCTGCACGATGAACGGACTGGCCCGGGCACCTTCGCCGAGAACGCACCTTGTGACCCGACCAGACCCCCAGCTCCACCATCGCCTACCAGGATTCGACGCCGAAGCGGGTTGACCTACGAGTAGGTCAACTGAGCGGCGTCGACGATCAGCGGTTCGACGCACGGGTCGACCCCGCGGAAGAGACCGACCTTCATGATCTGTCCGGGTTCGAGATCTGTGAGTTCGTTCGCGGCGATCGACATCCGCAACCGTTGAACCTCGTTCCGGTCGGGATTGGTCGGGCCGATGATCGTCACGAACTCGGTCGTCGGCGGGGCGAAGAAGGGACTCCCGAGGCTGTCGACGAAGACGAAGTTCATTCGCCAACGCGGGGCGCACTCCTCGTCGATATGCCAGAGCACGTCGAGGAACATCGTCGAGCCCGGCGACTTGTCAGGTGGAATCACGACCGTGAAGGTGAACGAGTCGAAGGCCTCAAGAAAGAGGCCCGTGTTCGCACTCGACCCTGAGACCATGTACGTCCCGTCGGAAGAGAAGGCCGCTGGATCCAGCGAGACCGCCTTCGTGACTTCGAACCTCGCGTCCACCTCGGACTTCGTGAAGTAACGGTCGTCGTGATGATGATCCAGGTAGTAACCGTTGATGTCGACGACGAGGTTCACATCGCCTTGGAAGTTGTAGACCGAGAACTCGCCACCAGGGCTGAGGCCGGTCGTCACGGCGTTCGGCGTGGGCGGCTCACCGGGAAAGGGGTTGAGACTCGACGCCGTGGGTTGTGCCTCGCCCGCTGCCCAGATGGTGAGGAACGTCGAGTCCGTTGCGCCCACCGCTGTGACATTGAGCGACAGCGCTGTCGCTGTGTTCGGGATACCTGTGCAGTCGCCGTTGCTGCCGTGCGCGGCGATCGTATGCACCTCGCCTGCTCCGAGTGGCGAACTCTTGTCGCCTGTGTTGTTCGGACCCGGCCGCGTGTCGGCGACTCGACACGGTGTCACCGACACGAAGGTCAACGCATCAGACGGGCTGGTCGCGGACACGAAGCTGAGCCCGCCGCTGCCCAGTGTCACCGCCACGGCAGCACCGACTGCCGCCCAACGTGTTCGAAGTGCGCCTCCTCGTGCCATGCGGCATGTTCGCGCAACGAACAACAACCGCGCCGGGGATATTAACCGCTCCTTGAATCTCGCGACTCCGCGTCAAGAACGCGACAGCCTCGACCTCGGCGCCGGCCGCCCCGCACTTCTGTGTGCGATTGACGACCTTCCGGGTCGCCGAGCGCACAGAGAAGAGACTTCGCGGAACGTCAGCGGGTGCGGAGTTCTTTGCGCAGGATCTTGCCCGAGGCGCTCTTCGGAATCGCGTCGACCACTTCGAGCTGCTTGATCTGCTTGTAACTCACCAAGTGTTCGCTCACGAGCGCCTGAATCTCCTCGAGTGTGACCGTCTCGCCCGCCGCAGCCGTGACGAACGCCTTGGGGATCTCCCCCGCCTCGTCGTCGGGCACACCGATCACAGCGACATCGGCCACCTTCGGGTGCGTGATCAGCAGCGCTTCGAGCTCCGCCGGGGCGACCTGGAAGCCTTTGAACTTGATGAGCTCCTTCAGGCGGTCGACGATCGTCATGTGGTCGTGCTCATCGATGATCGCGATGTCGCCGGTGTGCAGCCATCCGTCATCGTCGATCGTCGCTGTGGTCGCCTCGGCATTGTTGAGATAGCCAACCATCACCTGAGGCCCGCGCACCCAGAGCTCACCGCGCTCGCCGACGGGTTGATCGTCACCCGACACAGGGTCCACGATGCGGCTCTCGGTGTTCGACACGGTCACACCGCTGGTGCCCGGTAGGTAGTCACCTTCGACGGTGCTGTGACTCACCGGGCTCAGCTCGGTCATCCCGTAGCCCTGCACCACTTCGCAGCCGAGCCGCTGGCCGGCCTGCTCGGCGAGCTCGGCGCCCAGCGGCGCAGCACCCGAGAAGATCTGGCGGACCGACGACATGTCGTACTCGTCGACGATCGGCGCGTTGGCAAGGCCGAGGATCATGGGTGGCACCGCGAAGAACCGAGTGATCCCGAGTTCCTGGACAGCACTCAGCGCCTCGACCATGTCGAAGCGCGGCATCGTGATAGCCGTCACGGCATTGGCGAGCAAACCGTTCATGAGCACTTGCATGCCGTAGATGTGGAAGAACGGCAGCGCCGCCAGTGCGACTTCGTCGTCGGCGTACTTGATCGCATGGCGCACCTGCTCGATGTTCGCCACCAGGTTGCGGTGCGTCAGCATCACGCCCTTCGGCAATCCGGTCGTGCCCGACGAATACGGCAGCACCACCGTGTGGTTCGCGAAGTCGACAGCGACCTGTTCGATCGGATCGCCAAACACCTCGGCAATGCCGGTCGTCCCCGGCACGGCGTCGCCGATCACGATCACCTCGGTGACGTCGGTTCCTTCGATTGCCGCGAGTGCGGTCTCGGCGAACATCGCAACGGTGAACAAGATCGACGCACCAGCGTCTTGCAACTGATGCCGAACCTCTCCCGGGCCGTAGGTCGGATTGATCGTTGTGACCGCTGCGCCGGTCACGGCCACGCCGTGGAACACCACCGCGTACTCGGGGACGTTCGGGGCCATCAGCCCAACCACCCTGCCCGGCTCCACCCCGCGCGCCGCGAGTCCACCGGCGAGCGAATGGATCGCTGCACTCAGTTGGGCGTACGTGTACGAGCTCGATCCTGAGGTGTCGCGAATCGCCACGCGGTCCGCCAGTTCGTCGGCGCGCCGCAGCACGTGTGCGGTGATCGACACGTCGGGGATGTCGACGTCAGGAAGCGGGCTCTTGTGGATGATCTGGGTCACGTTGGTCCTCACGGGTCGGTTGCGTGATCGGACACTAGTCAGACGGACCGGTTCCCGGAACTGCCCACGGCAGTTCGCACGCTTCGCCGGTGACCACGGTTTCGGTGACGACCGAGTTGCGGTGCGCTCCGGCGGCCCACGATGGAAAGACCGCCGAGTACAAGCCGCTGCCACCTGCCACGAACAGCACGATGTCGGACGGTGCGCGAACTGCGGGGATTACGTCGTCGGCCTCACCCGCCGGGATGAATCCGGTGCTCACCGAGCGGATTGCTCCGCGCGTGTTCACAGCCAGCCGTTGCAGCTCCACGCAGACGTCGCCGCGGCTCAAGCCGGTGTCGGCCAACACCTGCGCGTGCTCTGGGTTGAGTGCAACGGCGACCGCGCCGCCCGAAAAGTTCGCGTTGTTCGAGCCGGTGTTCGCGATGACGGCGGCCAAGGCACGCAGAAGCCGATGAGGCGAATCGGCGTCGTCTGCGTCGTTGGTGAACACCACGGAGTGCGGTGCCTCAGCGCCGAGGATCGTGACCGTCGACTCGTCGGGGTCCGCACCCATCGACCGCGCCAGCGATTCCCACGGAGACATCGCTTCGTCTTCGGCGAGGCAGAAGCTGAACTTGCCGGGGTGGCCCAGCAGCGCCATGTCGGAGACGCCCGGCCGAGCGTTGCCGATGTTCATCATGCAGAGTCGCACCGCTCGCCCGATCGAAGCGTTCGCTCGGTGGCCAGGCCCGAGCGCGCCGAAGCTGCCACTGATGTCGCAGTGCCGGGTGACCGGCCCGTTGACGATCATCAGCGGCGAGGTGCTGTGGGTCGTGGCCTGCATCTCACCGAGATCGAACGACGGTTGCAGAAGCGCTCGAACCGCGGCGACGACGACGGGCATGTAGTCGGGCAGGCAACCCGCCATCACTGCATTGGTCGCCACCTTCTCGATGGTCGCCGCTCCCCCGCCCGGCCCCATTTCGCCGAGGTCGAGATCGGCATCGAGACCCGTGGCGAGCACGAGTCGCGCGACTCGCTCAGCCGTGGGGATCACGACCGGAAGCCCGTCGGTGCAATCGTTCGCGTGCAGGAACTCCAGCGCTTCGGATTCGTCGGCGGCCTCGAGCAGTTCGGTCATGCGGGCACGCTCTCGTTGTCAGGCGCGGCGTCACCGCGCAGCACTGCAACGATGCGCGACGCGAGTTCGGCGGCAACTCGCGCCATCGCTTCTTGACCGCTTCCGGCAACTGGATGCGGCAACCTCAACCGCGGAATATCGGGCATGCCAGCCGACGCGGCGACCGCGTCGCCCTGAAGCCAGAACGTCTCGGTGACCAACGCAACGGCCGCTGTACCGCGTCTTGCCACTTCGATTCCGTCACGCACGGTGCCGGAGGTGCAACTGCCTCAATGCCCGTACGCCGCGACGACGGCCGAGCACGACTCGGCAATCGTCGTGAGGTGCGCACCGCTGGCGAGCGCACTCGCGTTGCCTTTGTTCAGATGCAGAAAGTCAACGCCTGGCAGCTCATCTGCGAGCGCCGATTCGACGTGTCGCAGAAACGCGGCCGAGTCGGGAAAGCCGTTCGCAAAGAGCGCGACCGTCTCACCGTCGAATAGGTCGGCCCGCAAGCCGTACGGCTCGATCTCTCGGCTGGGCACACCGCGTGGGTCGAGAAACTCCATTCCGCAGTATCGCGCCTGCGTTCGATTTCACCCGACTCAAGAGAACGTCAGACGACGCGCTCAAGCCGCTGCGATCACCCCGCCCACACTCACCAGTATCAAGCCGATGATCTGCGTCCCGATCGCACAGTTGAGCAACTGCCCGGCACGATCGACCGCGGCGTGCATGTCTTGGATGAACTGAGCCAGCGAATTCGCGACGTATCGCTCATGGTGCTCCGCGTCGGCGGTCCAGGCGCCCTCGTCGGTCAGGTCGATCAGCGAGCTGGCGTCGGGCCGTCGGATCTTGGCGGCCATGTTGATCGCCAGCGCGATCATCGTCGCCACGACGAATGCACCGATGCCCACGCCGAGCACGGCGACAGCGTTGTCGGAGATGCCAGCATCGGACTCGGAGTCGCTGGCACCGAACGTGATGGCGGCGGTGATGAGCCCGACCACCGCTGACGACGAGGTGAGCACGCTCAGCGCCCGACCTCTGAACGATGCCAGGTCGCTCTCGGCCCGCTTCGCCTCTTCGACGATGTAGTCGAGGTACGGATCGGTCATCAGCGCCCGAACAGCTGGCGGATCTTGCTCCCGATCTTCATCCGGATCGGGTTGCCAGACTCAGGGTCCGGGTCGACGACGCTGGGAATCGCAGACTCGAAGGGCTGCCCGACACTCGCAGGAGCCGGCGGCGGGCTCGGCGGTGGCGGCGGTGGTGGTGGTGGCGGCGACGACGGCGCATCGTCCGCCACGTCAGACGCAGCATGGTCGTGTTCATCGTCCATGCCCACACAGTACGAATCACCGCGAGCCTGGTGCCTCGAATTGCGACACCGCTCCTCTTCTTCCCTCCTCTCCAGCAAGACCTTATTGACAAATCAATTCGTCAATAGAACACTGATGTGATGCACGACGTCGCCGTCATAGATGAACCGGCAGTTGCGTCGTCGATGCTCGACCCGACCCGCGCGGCGATTCTCGACGCCCTCGCCACGCCCGGCTCAGCAACCACCGTCGCCGCCACACTTGGGCTCCCACGCCAGAAGGTCAACTACCACCTCCGCGCCCTCGAAGAACATGGGCTGGTCGAGCTGCACGAAGAACGCCAGCGTCGCGGCCTCGTTGAGCGAGTGATGATCGCATCGGCCGAGACGTACCTCCTCTCACCCGAGCTCCTGGGCGATCGCTCCCCCGACCCTGCGCGAATCGATCGTCTCTCGACTCGCTACCTTCTCGCCATCGCGGCCCGACTCGTTCGCGAAGTCGCCGAACTCGCACGCAGCGCCGATGCGGCAAACAAGCCGCTCGCCACCCTGTCGATCGACACCGAGATTCGGTTCGCGTCGGCCCGAGATCGAGCAGCGTTCACCCAAGAGATCACCGACGCCGTCACCCAGGTCGCCGCGCGATACCACGACGAGCAGACGCCACGCGGACGGTGGCACCGACTCGTTGTCGCTGCCCACCCGCACACCAGTCCCCCACCGACCGCAACCAACACAGGAGCAACCAGATGACCGACCGCAAGCTCGAGTACGAGATCGAAGTCGAAGGCAGCCCCGAAGAAGTGTGGCGAGCGATCGCCACCGGTCCGGGCATCTCGTCGTGGTACGTACCGCACGAGGTTGACGAACGCGAGGGCGGATCCGCTGTTGCCCGTTTCGGGCCGGGCCCCGAGATGGAGGTTCCCGGACGCGTCGCCGCGTGGGATCCGCCGCATCGCGTCGTCTTCGACGGCGGCGACGCCCACGGCAACACCGACCCAGGCATGGCATTCGAGTGGCTCATCGAAGCCACCTCGGGCGATACGTGCATCGTCCGCCTCGTCAACTCGGGTTTCGGCTCCGGCGACGATTGGGACGCGCAGTACGACGGGATGAAGGAAGGCTGGAAGTTGTTCCTCCTGAACTTGCAACTCCATCTGCGTCACTTCAGCGGTCAGAGCGCGACCGCAGCGCTCCCGATGGCGATGTGGCCCGGCTCGAGGCAAGACGTCTGGGCGAAGCTCACCAGCGAGCTCGACATCTCGAACTCACCCGACCTCGGCGAGCGGGTGACCCTCCACGGAGGGGACGGCCTGCAACTCGTTGGCGAGGTCGTCGACGTGGACGACTGGCGCCTCGCTCTCGTCGTCGATGAGCCAGCTCCCGGCACCGCCTTCATCGCAGCAGAAGGTGATGGCGAAGCATCCGGCGTGTCGATCTGGTCGTATCTCTACGGCAACGGTGGCGCGGCTGCGGCTGCACGAGATGAACCGCTCTGGCAGGAGTGGCTGGCAGAGCGAGGCAGCTGACCGCACACGGCTCGGCCCTCGCTGCATCCACGTTCTGGGTCGAATTTGTCTCGGAAACCGAGCGCGATTCGACGGAGAACGGGTGCGCCGACCCGAGTCCCGATCACGATCGTCCACGACTACTCTGACGCCGTGAACACGACGTCGAGACGAGGTCGCAGCGGCGCCCTCGTCCAGCTCGCGGTGCTCTGCGTGGCTGCGGCAGCTTGCGGTTCGCCGGGCACCAGGTCGGTCGACGTTCCGATTGCCGATCCCATCGCCGCACCCGCTGCGACCGATCCCGGCAACGACCTCACCGCGGTCACCACGTCCGGTGACGTCGCAACGACCACAAGCGCATCGGCGTCGACCACAGCACCCTCGACCACACCATCTTCGACCACGCCGCCGATCATCGTCCCCGCCTCCACGTCAACCGTCGAACTTCCTCCCACCACGGTTGCTGCACCCCCGACCTCGACGCTGCCGCCGCCAGCGTTTCCCCCGCGCCAACCGGCCGACCCGTTCTTCGGATCGACCGTCAACGCATTCGGCCGACTCGCACGCGACAACGCCGGAGCCTCGCTCACCGTGGTATCTGGCGGCAACATCGTGTACTCCGCCGGATCGGGCACCACGATCGGCGGCGACGAAGCAACCGGCGACACGCCGATGGTCGTCGCCAGCGTCAGCAAATTGATCACCGCGATCGGGATCGCCCGACTGCACGCCGCGGGCGTCATCGACGTCGCCGCACCTGTCCCATGGGCCGACCTCGGCCTCACACCGCACCCCGCGTGGGGTGATGTCACCATCCGCGAAGTGCTCGATCACCGCAGTGGCCTCGCCAAGGCGCGCACGTCGTGGTTCACCGGCCAGGGCACGTGCCGCGACTACGTCCCGTCACTCGTCACGTCGGCTCCAAACAGCCACCGGGGCACATGGGTCTATTCGAACGGCAACTACTGCCTGCTCGGCCTGCTCATCGAGCAGCGAACCGGGTTACCGCTCGACCGGGCTCTCCAGCAACTCGTCTTCGACCCCGTCGGCGTACAAGGTGTGCACTCGACCTACGACGGACTGCTCCCCGGCGACATCGACTACCGGCTCGGCGTCGAACGACTGTCGAGGCTCGGCGGTGCCGGAACGCTCATCGTGTCGACCGATGACCTCGCGCTCGCCGTCGGCAGGCTCACCCCGGTCGATCTCGCCGTACTGCAACCCCCTGGGATGTTCGATGATCAGTACGGCATTGGCCACACCGGCACCATCGACGGCGCCAAGGCCTGCGTTTGGTTGCTCGACGGCGGGACGACGGTCGTCGCCGCGACGATCGCCGGCGACTCCTTCAGTACCGGAGGCGGTATCTGCGACCTCGTGGTTCCCGCGGTGGCCACCGACCTCGGCAACGACCAAGGGCGACCAAACCGCACGCCCTAGCTGTGATGACCCGGGTCAGACATCCCAGAGCTGACGCGCCGCGGTGATCGACGGCAACCCGACTTCACCCGACGAAGCGTGCTCGGGGCGGTACGTCTCGCCGACCAAGGCGCTCAGCGTGGCCCCCGTCGACATTCGCAGCGCATCGAAGTCGTAGCCACCCTCGAGCGCCACCACGACCCGCCGGTCGGGCACCATCTGTTGCAGACGCTGTGCGAAGTCGGCGTAGTCGGCCGACGTCAATTCCATCATGGCGAGTGGGTCGTTGCGGTGCGCATCGAAGCCAGCCGAGATGATCAGCCATGACGGCTCGAACCGGTCGATCACGGGCAGCACGACCTCGTCGAACGCTTGCCGGAACACGTCACCGCGAGTGCCCGGAGGCAACGGGAGATTGAGGTTGGTGAACTCGGCGTCGGCACCACCCGTTTCGTCGAGCCGCCCGGTTCCGGGATACAGCGGCGACTGGTGCGTCGAGACGTACAAGACCCGAGGGTCGTTGTAGAAGATGTCTTGTGTTCCGTTGCCGTGATGAACGTCCCAATCGACGATTGCGACCCGCTCACCTCGATCAGCCAAGGCGGCTGCTCCGACCGCGACGTTGTTGAACAGACAAAACCCCATCGACTGGTCGGCCTCCGCGTGGTGCCCCGGCGGTCGGCTCGCCGCGAACGCGACATCACAGCGATCGTTGACGAGCGCGTCGATCGAGTCGAGCACCGCTCCGGCGGCGCGCCGCGCTGTCGTCCACGAACCGGCAGCGACGTAGGTGTCGCCGTCGATGGGTCCACCACCTTGCTGCGACAGTCCTTCGATCGCCGCGACCAAGTCTGGATCGTGCACCCGCTCGAGCTCGCCGATCGTCGCCAAGCGCGGTTCGGTCATGACGGTGGCATCAGCGAGGTCAGCCGACGAAATGCCTTCGAGCGACGCGTCGAGTCGCCCCGGCCGTTCGGGGTGCCCTGCGGGAGCGTGGTGTTCGTCGAGGTCGGCTGCTGCGAACACGGTGATCGGTTGATCCACTCCCTCATCGTACGCACCGCGAACGCCCGGCAGAAGCTGCCATGCTGGGGACGTGCCTGAACCCGACGACAACAGCGAGTCGGTGACCGTCGAAGCTGCCGGAGACGAGCGCGAATCACGCTGGGCAACCACCGTCGTTCTCGGCGACGGGACCTCCGCGTTCATCCGCCCGCTCGTCCCCGCCGACCAGGACCGACTGCTCGCTTTCCACGAGCGACAGTCGACCGAGAGCATCTACCGCCGGTACTTCTCCCCCAAACCCTCCCTCAGCAAGCGCGAGCTCGAACACTTCACCACTGTCGACATGGTCGATCGCGTCGCACTGGCGGTCGAGGTGCACGACGAATTCGTCGGCTGGTCGAGCTACGAACGGTGGACTGGACGCGACGAAGCCGAGGCCGCATTCATGGTCGACGACAAGCACCACGGACGCGGCATCGCCACGCTGATGCTCGAGCATCTGGCTGCCATCGCGCGCACCAACGGCATCAGCCGGTTCACCGCCGAGGTCCTGGGCGACAACCGCGGCATGCTCGCCGTGTTCGCGAAGGCGGGCTGGCCACTGCAGCGTCGCTTCGAATCGGGCGTCGTCGACCTCGACTGGGAACTGGCAACCACGAGCGAGTTCATCGACACCGTCGAACGACGCGAGCAGCGCGCCGACGAACGCGCTGTGGCACGTGTGCTGCAGCCGCGAGCGATCGCGGTGATCGGAGCGTCCGACCGCGACGGCTCGGTCGGAAAGATCCTGTGGGACAACGTGCGCTCGAGTGTCACCGTGCCCGTCTACCCGGTCAATCCTCGCCTCGAAGACCTCAACGGAAAGCGGTGCTACGGCTCGCTCGCCGACGTGCCCGACGACGTATCGCTCGGCATCATCGCCGTCCCGGCACGCCGGCTCGAGTCCGTTGTCGACGCATGCATCGACAAGCGGATGCGTGGCGCGGTGATCGTCACGAGTATCGACGCGAACGACACCGAGCACCCGATCGACCTCGACAAGCTCGTCGCTCGATCTCGCCGCAACGGGTTGCGCCTGATCGGTCCGTCGAGCCTCGGAGTCGCCTCGCTGCATGGTGAGTCAGCCATCCAGGCAGCGCTGCTCGACATCGCGCTGCCGGCCGGAGGCGTGGCAATCTCGATGCAGTCCGGCAGCTTGGGCGGTTCGTTGCTCCGACGCGCACGAGACCTCGACCTCGGACTGAGTTGGTTCGTGTCGCTCGGCGACAAGTCCGACGTCTCAGCCAACGACCTGCTCCAATTCTGGGAACACGACCAACGAACCAAGGTGATTGGGCTCTACACCGAGTCGTTTGGCAACCCGCGCAAGTTCGCTCGCATTGCCCGCCGCGTCTCGCGAACCGTGCCGATCGTCGCTGTACGCAGCGCGGCCGCGGCAGCCGAGCACCTCGGAGAAGCGCTGTTTCAACAAGCCGGACTGATCGAGGTACCCACGGTGCCCGATCTCCTCGACACCTGTCGACTCCTCGAATCGCAACCGGTGCTGCGCGGACCGCGCGTGTGCGTCGTTACCAACTCGGCGAGCCCCGGTGAACTGGCTCGCAGCGCCCTGGCGGGCCACGGACTGAAGCCGATCGACGACGATCCGTCGGACGGGCACCCTCTCGACTGGCGCGCCGGCAACCCCGAATACGCCGCAGCAATCGCTCGATCCCTGGCACGCCCCGACGTCGATGGCGTGCTCGTCGTGTTCGCTCCGCCGGTCCCGGCCTCCGAAGCTGCGATGGGACCGACGATCGCCGAAGCCGCGAAAGGGTCGTCAAAGCCCGTCGTCGCCGTGATGATCGGCTCCGACGACCGACCGGTCGTTCCCGGTGCTTCGGTGCCGAGTTTCGCGTTTCCCGAACAGGCGGTCAACGCGCTCGCCCGCTCATTC